>NZ_JAQTHX010000001.1:1500000-1767666 GCF_029433335.1 Bifidobacterium sp. ESL0745 | reverse complement strand
ACGCCGCAAGGCGCCTCCCCCTCCCGCATGCCCGGAACCCCGGCCGGACCCCCACGGACCGCCCGGACCCCGGGGCCCCAGGACCCATGCCGAGCACCTTAAGGCACGATGACGGCGGCATGAAACAGCTTCAGCCACCACAACACAAACACCGGACCCGGATCAAGCCGGACACCCCGGACACCACACCACACACCGGAGCAACACCGCCGGACCCGGACCGGGGACGCACCCGGCCCCTAAGATCCTGAATTCCGTTCCCTCAGCACATGCCGATTTTCGCATGAATTCTGTAACTTCAACTTTGAGAGGCTAAGAAATTTTTGATGCCGTATTCGAAGCCATCTTGTAAGAATTGAGTCGCGTCTTCAGAAACCTTGGCATGGGGCACCAACGCGTCGAAGACGTGGAACGCGCCTGGGAAGACACGGAATCTTGTCTCCGCGCCGGCTGCGGCCAGACGATCCATGTAGGTGACTGTTTCATCGTGGAACGGCTCGATATCGCCGACATAGCTCAGCGTCGGCGGCAGTCCGCTTAGATCTTGAGCCCTGGCTGGAGCGGCATACGCCGGTATATTACCAGTGGTTCTGCGCTTTCTTAGATACATATTCCAGCACAGACGATTTGAAGCAGTATTCCAGACTGGGGCATCGTTGTCGCACGAGCTTACCGTGTCTCGATCGTCCAGCATCGGGCAGATCGGCACCTGAAACGCGATATTCACGTCTTTCCGGTCCCGTGCCAAAAGACTGACGGCGGCCGTTAGATTGCCGCCCGCGCTGGCTCCTGCGACGATTAGTTGGTCTGAACACACGCCCAACTGTTTGGCGTGGTCTTTCAGCCACAGCAGTGTCCAATAGCAATCTTCGAGGGCCGCAGGGTACGGTGCCTCGGTGGATTTGCGGTAATCAGGAGCGACGAGAACGGCATTGGTGGCGTCCACTATCTTTTCAAAATAAAAAGCCTCAAGTTCCGGGGATTCAAGGGCGAATCCTCCACCGTGAATCCATAGGATGCCGGGCACCGAACCAAAGAATAAATTTGCGTTGGTGGTTTTGTCGGAAGGATTAGGCTTTGGCCGGTAAATGCAGATACGGAGGCTGGTGCCGTCCGGCCTGCGTAAATGCCGCTGCTCATAACGCAAATGCGTGTAGTTGACACCGTTCAACAGCCGCGTTGCACGATTCGCCCAGCGAATTGATGAAGGCGTGAAGTATGGCAAAACGCGTCGGATTATCCTCCCGGTGCTTCGTAGTTCGGGATCGATCATCTCGTCGCTGATATGTGCCATTTCCGACTTCCTATTCAAGGAATGCCAAGTTATATTCGCTTGTCTATGAAACGAATATAACTTGGCATATCGATTGTGATTCTATTTCTTTTCAGGTGCCGATTCACCTGTGGCCGGTTTCAACAAAACCTGCAGATCGTGCAGATACGTTGCGAACGCGTCTCGGCCCGCTGAGGTCACGGAAACGTAAGTGGCTGGCTTCCTGCCTTCGAAGGTCTTGTCGATGGAAACGTAACCGGCTTCCTCCAGCTTGGTCAAGTGAACCGAAAGGTTGCCATTGGTCATATTCAGAAGCTGCTTGAGTTTCGAAAATGACAACGATTCGTCGTCATCCAAACTGGTCAGTGTGGTCATGATCCGCAGACGGGAAGGGGCATGGATGACGGGATTGAGTTGCTCACTCATACATCCTGCTCCTGATCTAAATCGGCGACGGCAGCGGCTGCTCGATGATGAGCGAATATCAGCGCCACAAGGAAAGCTACCAGTAGTCCGCCGCCGCCAAGCAAGGCCATAATCCAATATCCTACAGGGATTCCTGCCAGAATGGTGCTCCAGCTCAGTGCCATCATCCACACGCCGGTGATTGATAGTGTACGGTCGTTGTACATGGCACCTTGCAACCAGTAGATGAGTCCGAGTATCAGTGGCACCACGAAGTTGTAGAGTACCGACATCTCAGTGTTTCCGGGACCGTATTTGTCCGCGAATATAGCAAGACCGCACATGCTGAAGATAAATGCAAGAGGATATGACCAACCGGCCAATTTCCCCATTTGTTTGAAATAATGGAACATCGGATCTTCGGAGCGAATACCTGATGCGTTTCGCACATTCAGAAGCCAGGAAGCCACGAAAGCCAATACCAACACGATGGCGAAAATTGGAAACGACCAGACGCTGATAGTAATGTCGTTGCCATTTAAAGGAGTGGTTCCCAAGGCAAGGGCTGAATAGCCGATGAGCCAAGCGGCTCCCCAAATGCCAAAATGGATATAAGATCCTTGATTCCTGGCCAGATTCGTTCGTTTTCGTTGTGTTTTCACAATATTCAGCGCGTCGGCTGGATTCGAGATTTGCTCACCGTCTGAAGGTCTGTTTTCTAGCATTGCTGGTGCCTTTCAAGAAACTGGATTATCGATCAACTGTTGCAACCATAAAGTAGTTTACGATACAAACCTAATTTGTCAAATTCGATTTCTGTTTATTTGGAATTTTCGGCCAACAGGTATTGTTGCAAGAATTAGATGAAATGTCACAAAAGTTTGAAATTTCAACGTTCCTACCATAAAAAAATTTGAAAAACAAGTCTTTTTTTCTGATAATTTTTCCTTTACGCTTTTCAAAGACCGCGGCACAACACTGTCGTGGAAAAGAGTGAAGCGGAGTGCCGATGCCAATGCGAGCGAAAACGAGGCTGGCCAAATGCGTGGCGCTGTTGCCACTGCTGGCGGTGTTGGCAATGATTGCATCACTGTTGGTCCCGCAGGCACCTGCAATTGCTGCGGGTCGAGAGTCTTCTCGTGCGGTAGACGCGAGCAGTTTGGTTCCTTCTCTTGGGCAAGCCGAGGCCAATGGGCAATCATCAAGCTCTCGAAATCCAGAAGTTAATTTATCCTTCAGTGCTAAGTATCAAGCAGGGAAGCAATCACCGACTCAAAATTCGGTGAAAGCAGACAAGCAGTTAGGCAACGTTTCAATCCTAACGGATTCTGTTTCGCAAGTCGCGCCTGTTTCGGATGTAGTCATAGCTGCCGATCGTACGACGGCGGCTGAAAATCAATCGCAACTTGGCGCTTCGATGACAGAGACCGGTGGGCTGCAAACCGATAGATTGGGTGGAGATCAAGGCTATTCGGTGCGGCCTGCGGCGGACAGCGTTACCGCGGAAGACGACACTTGGAGCGGGGTGGCCAAGGACCTTGGCAAGGGGCTCGCACAGGTCAATGGCACATACGTTTCGGGAGACAGGCCCACGGCCGCCTCACAGATGAGCGCGGTGTCGACCAGATACACGGCTTCCGATTTCAGCCGGGCCGTGCAGGAGACTTTGGGTGTCGATCGCCAACAGAACGAGATGAGCCAGTTCCAATCGGTGCAGCAACTGACGTATACCGATGGGCACGATGCCGATTTGGCCGCACAGATCGCCGCGCTTTCCAATGAACTCAACACTGCCGCCACGCAGCTCGATGCCAGCCCGAACCTCGCCAAGCCGAAGGCCTACGCAGCCCAGATCGAGCAGACGATCAAGGAACAGCGCAAGGTGCTGCAGAAGAACAAGAAGACCAAGTTCGTCGGCTTGGGGAACCGGACTTGGCTTCAGGTGGCCGGCCAGATGGGCAAGGTCATCGATCAAGGTGTCGCCGCGGCGAAAGCGGGGGACGGCGAAAAGGGTGCCGACAAGGTGAACGTTGCCTATTACCAGTACTACGAAAAGCTTGGATTCGAAAAGAACGTGATGAACGCGATTTCCGGTTCGCGCGTCTCCTTTATGGAAAGCAGCTTCAAGGAGCTGCGCAAGGCCATGGTGCGCGGGGATGCGCCCGCCGGCATCAAGAAGCAGGCTGATGAGCTCAAAGCCAATCTCAACATCGATGCAAAGAAGCTTGATGGCGGGGCTGTGGACCAGGTCAACGGTGTCACGAAATTCGCAACCAGCTCCATTGGCCAATCGTTCCTGATCCTGGTGCGTGAGGGTCTTGAGGCACTGCTGGTGGTTGCGGCCATCATCGCGTACATGATCAAAAGCGACAACAAGAAACTCGTAAAGTGGATTTACCTCGGCGTGGTCGTCGGCCTGATCGGCTCCGGGCTGATGGCGGTGCTTTTCGCGGTGTTCTTCGACGGCAACGGGCCGCAACAGGAGAACATGGAAGGCGTGGTCGCGCTTATCGCGATGTGCATGCTCATCTATACCAGTAATTGGATGCTATCGAAATCCGATGCTGATGCGTGGCAAAGCTATATCGGAGACAAAGCGAAAAAGGCCGTTTCCGATGTGACCTCCGCCGATTCACTGACGTTCGCAGGCGTGGTGTCACTGGCGATGCTGAGCTTCCTGGCCGTGTTCCGCGAAGGTGCCGAAACCGTGATGTTTTATCAGAGCGTCTATTCGATGACGAAGGATTCGAAGGGCATGTGGATCGGTGGCTTGGCGGCCGCGGCGGTACTGGTCGTCGTCTTTGTGTTGATCCGCTTCACTTCCGTCCATATCCCGTTGCATCCGTTCTTCCTCATCACTTCGGTGCTGTTGGCGATTCTCGCCGTTACGTTTGCCGGTGGTGGTGTGCACTCGCTGATTGAGGGTGACGCCATCAACGGAACGTATCTGGCGAGTATGCCGACCAACGAATGGCTCGGGCTTTACCCGTATACGCAAACCATCGTCGCGCAGATTATCGCAGCCGTGGTGATCATCGCATTGTTCGTCATCTTCGGTATTCGCAAACATCGCGAAAAAGAGATGAAGGCTTTGGAAGCTGCAAGTTCCGAGGAAGCGGTGACGCGATGAAGACCAAGATGATTGTTGTTCAGGTGTGCGCTGTTCCGTGCTTGATTGCTGTTGCACATAAGCGTCATGGGAATGCCATGGCTGTGACCGGAGCCGCTGACTTGATTGAAACGCCCGCTTAGAAGTTTCTTGTCTCGGTTCTCGGGGAGCAAGCGTTTTGCGGGATACGCACCGGCTGAAATCCGATAGGCAGACAAATTAAACGTAGTAATAAATGTTTCAAAATAAACAGGAGAAAACAATGAAGAAAAGCAAATTGACTGGCCTGTTGGCCGCTGTGGTCGCGGGTGCGCTCGCGTTCTCGCTTGCCGCATGCGGATCGAACAGCTCGAGTTCCGCTTCCGGCGACAAGGGCAAGTCCAGCTCGTCGTCCTCGCAGAACGCGCAGAAGAAGGCCAACAGCAACGGGGCAAAGTTCGAGGAAATCCCGATCGGGCACGACCAGCAGATTTTCCCGCTCAACATTGCGACCGTCTACTTCCAGCCGGTTGATATGTATCCGCAAGGGATGGGGCTTTCCGCGGCCGAATCGAATCTTCACCTCGAGGCTGATATCCACGCGCTCAAGGACAACAACCTCGGCTACGGCACCGGCGACTTCATTCCGAAGCTCACCGTCAAGTACCAGATTCAGGACAAGAACGACCCGAACAACAAGCAGGATGGCACGTTCATGGAGATGAATGCCGACGACGGCCCACACTATGGCGCCAACATCAAGCTCGACAAGGCCGGGCAGTACAAGCTCACCTACACGATCTACAGCCCTGAAACCAACGGTTGGACGCTGCACGTCGACCCGGACACCGGCGTCAAAGGCCGCTTCTGGACGAAGCCGATCGTGGCCACGTTCGATTGGAACTACGTCGTGCATCAGTGGTGAAAGCGTTAAGCGCATAGCCCTGTGGGCTGTGCGTAGCTTTCAGGAGCGCGATGCTCGAGCGCGACCGAAAACAGAAATGTCGTCCCGCTAGGGACGTCATTAATGGCGGATGATTTCCCGAATAAATTGAGAAATAACTGACGTGGCGGAGGAGGGGAACATACTTGCTTCGGAACCCTCAAGGCCGGTAGGCCAAGCTTTACTCCTCAGCAAGCATGTCCCCCTCCTCCGCCACTCAACGGATATAACTCACTTCAGGAATGTTCACCATGATGCAAAGCGACTGGAGCGGATAAAAATAGTTTTTGCTTGGTTGCGGATGTTTTTTAACTTACGTAACGCTTAGTTTGAGAAGATTTAGTAGTTTACGTTTATTCCGTATCGCCATCTCATTTGGCTATTCGGTAATGCTAATGATTCGTTTGTTGAGCAGTTGTCTGGGAATATGCTTGCTGAGACGTAAAGCTTGGCCTAAGCAAAATCGAGGGATTTTGCCTTCGCGCTCGAGAATCGCGCTCACTGAGCCTACGAAAAGTCCACTGGACTTTTCGCTTAACGGCTCAGCCGGTAAGGGTGTCGAAGCAAGCATATTCCCAGACAACTGCGCCAGTCGGTTTCTTGATGGTGAGAAGCAAACTGCCAAATTGTGATGATTGGCAAGGATAAGGATTCGAGAAATGCTCGAGGAATTTGTGGGGGCGCTGCCGGGGATGGTGGCGCCGGCGCTGCTGGTGATGACGCTGAGCGTGCTGCTTGGCGTCGGCGAAGGGCGCGATAGACCGGTCAGCCGGCAGTGGCGGCTCTATGGGCTGCTTGTCGGCGTTGGGGCGGCACTGGTCTTTACGGTGCTGCGCGTGCTGGTCATCGTCGATCGGCGCTCTGGAGTCAATCTGCCGGTGCTTATTGGCTGCGTGGTGTGCGATGTGCTGATGCTCGTGATTATGGCCTGTTCGAAAGGGCTCGTGCGCGACTGGCACCAGCATCCGATTCGGCTGCATATCGCCAATGCGATTTCGGCCGTCGGTATTGCTCTGACCACGTTCTTCGCTTCACAGGACGTGTTCATGCAGCTGACCAGCTTTGTGGAAACCGGCGAATCCGTCTTCACCTCCAAAATGCTGTTGCGCGCGCTCGGTTTTGCGCTGGGCATTGCCACGGCCGTCGTGGTGGCGGCCATTTTCCGTACCATGCGCACCACGGCGGTGCGTGGCAGTTTCCTCGCGGCGTCGATGCTGATGCTGTTCATTTTGCTGGTTCGGCATTTGACGCAGCTTTGCTCGCTGTTGATGTCGATGATGATTGTCGAATTCGACGGGACGGCATTCAGCGCGCTGATTGTTGCGGCGAACAATGACATGAAACTGGTCATTGCCTCGGTGCTGGTCTTTATTATTCCCGTTATCGCTTCCATCGCCGCCGGGTTCCGTACGCCGCTGTCCGGTGCCAACGACGCTGTGGTCCGTGATCACAAAGCGTTCCGACGTCGTGCGAAGGCGGCCGGCGCATGGAGCCTGATTGCCATGATTGTGGTTACGTTTGCGCTGACCGCAGGAGTCGCCAAAGTCCACGAGCAGCCCACGCTTTCGCCGCCGGAAGGGTATTCGCAGCACAACGGCATCGCGACCATCGCCTTCAGCAAGGTGGATGACGGTCACCTGCACCGCTTCCAATACAAAGCCAAGGACGGTACGGTGATGCGCTTCATCATCATCAAGAAGAATGGCGGTTCTTACGGTGTTGGACTCGACGCATGTATGACATGTGGCGATGCCGGCTATTACGAAAAGGACGGCAAGATCATCTGCAAGCGCTGCGGTGTGGAGATGAACGTGGCGACTATCGGCTTCAAAGGTGGATGCAACCCGATACCGTTCCCGTTCGAGGCGTCGCATGGCAAGATCACTATCCACACTTCTGACCTCGACGCGCTGTCGTCACATTTCAAGGAATAAGGAATAGAGGCTAGCAATGTTCCTGTTACGAATGGTGTTCCGCTCGTTTTCGCGGCAGCTCAAGCGGCGATTGCTGATTGCGGTGACTGTGTGCCTGTCCGCCACGATCTGTGTGGCGATGCTCGGCGTCGTCTTCGATGTAGGCGACAAGCTCAATACCGAACTGTCTACTTATGGTTCGAATATCGTGGTCAAACCCAAGGCTGACGCGGTGGTATCGGACTTGTACAATACTGCCGACGCGGGCAATGGTGCGCAAGCCGCGGACCCGACCTCGTTCCTCAAAGAATCGGACGTGCCCAGCATCAAGACGACGTTCTGGGCGTTCAATATCACCGATTTCGCGCCGGAACTCAACGTGAACGCGACGATTGACGGGCGCAGTGTGCCGGTGACGGGGACGTGGTTCAACAAGAAAATCCCGTTGGCCACCGGCGAGAGCGTGGTTGCCGGGGTTAAGGGCATGCGTTCGTGGTGGAAGGTCGACGGGGCCTGGGCCAAGGACGGAGCCGGGGCCGCGGGAACCGGTAAGGTTGTTGCGGCGGATGGCAATAAAACCGTTAACGCGAATAGTCAAGATAACAACGGGCAATCCGGAAGCACCATGAATATGAACATGGGTGTTAACGACGGAAAGCAAGCGGCCAATACCGATTCCGGCAATGCTCAGAATGGCGAGAATAAAGTAAATTCCGAGAGTGCTGATGGCATCGCGCAGGGCATGATGGGCAAGGATCTGGCGAACGCTACGCATACCAAGATCGGACAGACCGTCACGGTTTCCAAGGTCGCCTCTGACGGGCAACATCGTAGCCAGCGCGTGCGGATTGTCGGGATTTTCGATTCTGGTGACAACGATGCCAATGGCATCTACATTCCTTCGTGGTCGGCGCAGCGGCTCGCCGACCTGCCGGATTCTGTCGACAAGATCGAGGTCAAGGCGCTGACGACCCCCGAAAACGATTTGGCGCGCAAGGCCGAGAAGGATCCGGCGGCGCTGAGCCAGGAGGAGTGGGAGACCTGGTATTGCACGGCCTATCCGTCTTCGATAGCGTACCAGATCGAGGAAGTCATGCCGGGGGCCGTGGCCAAGCAGGTGCGGCAGGTGGCGGCGCTACAAGGCGATGTACTGCACAAAACGCAGGCTGTGATGATACTGATGACCGCGCTGAGTCTGATTGCGGCGGCCATCGCCGTGGCCAACCTGATGGCGTCCTCGATTGGTGAGC
The DNA here is from genome assembly GCF_029433335.1 of Bifidobacterium sp. ESL0745. Lineage (NCBI taxonomy): Bacteria > Bacillati > Actinomycetota > Actinomycetes > Bifidobacteriales > Bifidobacteriaceae > Bifidobacterium > Bifidobacterium sp. ESL0745. The sequence continues at coordinate 1,758,794 of NZ_JAQTHX010000001.1, read as the reverse complement.
GTGGCTCGGAACTGGCGCTGCTCAAGGCCATAGGGGCTACGGATGGTGCGGTTTCGAGGTTGATGCTCACCGAGACGGCGGTCATCTCGCTTATCGGCGGATTGGTCGGTGCCGGGCTTGGCTCATTGCTCGCGCAAGTCATTGGGCATGTCGTGTTTGGATCGGGAGTAGTGATGCGGCCGATGGTGTTTGTATTGGTGTTTGTCTTGCTGGCCTTGACCATTCTGATCGCCTCGTTCTCCTCGATTCGTTCGATTCTGCACCTGCGTCCGGCGGAGGTGCTGCATGGAAGGTAAACATTCAATGACTAATCGACAGATGTTTTTCCGCATGCTGTTCAGTGCGGTATTTCGGCGGCGCTCGCGGGCGATGATGGCCGTGGTTGCGTCCTTGGTGGGCGCGGCGACGCTGTTTTGCCTTGCCGCCATCTGCGTGGCGGTGCCGCAGCAGATGAACGAGGAGATGCGGGCTTATGGTGCCAATCTCATCATTACGCCGACTCAGCGGACTGTGGCTGGGAAAGCGATTGAAGGTTCCAGTGATTCTGGTGCCTCGTATGGCGCGAACTCGACCAATCAAATGAATGGAACGGCAAGTGGAAACGTTGCGGATTCCGGGTTCGACCAGAAAACCGTCACGGCACTGAACGCGACGGTCAAAAATGCTGGTTCCGAACGTTCGGCCACGTATCGGTACGAAAACACGCGTATCAACTCGTTGCCGTTTGTGGTAGCGGGCATCGATCCGCATGATGTGAAGGCGCTCAATCATCACTGGAACGTTGAGGGCAAGTGGCCGTCGGACGGCGGGGTGATGCTCGGACGCGACGCAGCCACCAAACTTGATGCAAAAATTGGCTCAACCATCACCATCAAATACAGTCCCGGCAAAAGCATGGCTGCAACTACTGGCGGAACCGGAGAAACGGATCAATCCTCTGGGGCCTCAAGTGGTACTTCTTCGGGACATGACATGGCCAACATGAAGGGCATGAAAATGTCCGCCACGTCTTCCGGTTCGGTTGAACTCGTGGAATGGAAACCGACGGCTCCCAACGCGGGCGGAATGGAATTCCGGGTGGATGGCATCGTCGACACCGGCGGCAGCGAGGACGATATGGTCTATGCCAACAACCTGGATGTCGACAAGCTCACCGGTTTCGAACGCGGGGCGGACGTGGTCGAATTCTCCGTCGACGCGACCGATGCGGGGCTGAACAGCCTCGTAACCAGTGTCAACAAGAAAGCCTCACTCAACGCGAAGGCGCAGAAGGTCACGAAAATCACCTCGTCCAATGTCCGTATCATTACGATGTTGCAAACGCTTTTCTGGATCGTCACCGTGGTTGTGCTCGTGCTGACGCTTGTCGGCGTCGGAACCACGATTTCGTCCATCGTCTCGCAGCGACGCAGCGAAATCGGTTTGCGCAAAGCGCTTGGAGCCTCCTCGCGTGACATTGCGGTGGAATTTACCGTGGAAGCCGCACTCTACGGCTTGATTGGCGGGTTGCTGGGTACGGCCATTGGCTACTTGCTGGCTCGCGTGCTGAGTGCTTCCGTCTTCGGGCAGCGGCTTTCGCTCAATTGGCCGTTGGCGCTCGCTTCCGTATTGGTGAGCATGTTGGTCGCTGTGCTTGCGTCGCTTTCGCCGGTGCGCAATGCGGTGCGGATTGACCCGGCCGTGGTGCTGCAGGAGGAGTGATGAAAGTCCTTCGCCAATAAACGTAAAAGTGCAAGAAATTATTGAAAGGAGTGGCTATGCTGCTCGAACTTGATCATATTTCGAAGATCTACGGCGACCTTCACGCGGTGGACGACCTCAGCCTGACGGTGCCGGCGGGGCAATGGCTTGCGGTCGTCGGCTCGTCCGGTTCCGGCAAGACCACGCTGATGAACATCATCGGATGCATGGACTCGCCCTCGAAGGGTTCGGTAACGCTTGAGGGGCGTGAGCTCAGCGACCTGAACGCCACCCAGCTGGCCGATGTGCGCAAGAACGTCATCGGCCTGGTCTTTCAGAAGTTCTATCTCGTGCCGCATCTGACCGCTGTCGAGAATGTGATGGTCGCGCAGTATTACCATTCGGTGGTCGACGAAAAGGAAGCGCTTGAGGCGCTTGACCACGTGGGTTTGAAAGACCGTGCGAAGCACCTGCCGAGTGAGCTTTCCGGCGGTGAGCAGCAGCGTGTGTGCATTGCCCGCGCGCTCATCAATCACCCCAAGCTGATTCTGGCCGACGAACCGACTGGCAATTTGGATGAGAAGAACGAGAAGATCGTGCTTGATCTCTTCCGCGAGCTGCATGAGCAGGGTACGACCATCGTCGTGGTGACGCATGACGCGCTGGTCGCCTCGTGCGCGCAGCGCGAGATCATGCTGAACCACGGCGTGCTGGTCGGTGAGCAGTGGAACGACGAAAAAGCGCGTGAGTCTTACGAGGCGGCTGGCGGCAAGCCGGCCTCCACCGGCGCACAAGTCGAAGGCGCCCAGCAGGGCGATGCCCCGATTTCGTTCGCCAACCCGACCAAAGCCGCCAAGGTCAGGGGATGACGGAGGAATTTGGATTGGTTCGATTTTGCCCGTTGGAATCTTGTTAGCGGTTTTGCCGAAGCCTTAAATACAAATACCCAGGTTGGCGGTCCGTTCGGCTTGGACTGGCTAGCTTAGATCAGCTTGGTACGTTCCATTTGGCCGGAGAACCAGGTGTTGAATTTCGAGGGTTTCGGCATGATCAGGCCGATGACGAGCATCACGGCGGCGTAGATCAGGACGATGCCCATCTGGATCCAGAAATCGTTCTGGTAGATGCCGGCGATGGCGGCGCGGGCGGCTTGGATCGAATGGGTGGCCGGCAGGAACGGGTTGATGACCTGGACGAATTTCGGAAGCACCTGCAGCGGATAAGTGCCGGAAGAGCCGGAAATCTGCATAACAAGAACGATGACCGTCAGCGCCTTGCCGATGGTTCCGAAGCAGGCCACAAGCGTGTAGATGACAAACACATAGACCAACCCCGAAACCCAGCCCGCAAGCATAAAGAGCATCGGGTGGACGGCGTGGACGCGCAGGAAAAGCAGTGTGCCGGCACAAGAGAATGTACTTTGCAACAATGAGATGAAGGCGAAGATGCCAAAACGGCCAAGAAAGAGCTGATAAGGTTTGGGCTCGTTGAATCTGTGGCCGCCGTCATCGATGGAGATGGGTTCATCGTCCGTCGCCATTGATTCCATGCGAGTATGAGCATTGGTGTTGGCATTGACAGTATCTATGCGTTGCGTAATCTCGCTATTGGCAGCAACTGGAGTATTGAGAACGGGTGTGTCTGTGCTGTGCGGAGTAAGCCCTCTCGCTGCCGAGACGGAATTAGTTATTTCGGACGTGTTCGCAGGTTGGTGATTCCGTTGGCGCTGGCGTTTACGGCGACGCAGCCATCCCCATCCAGAACCGGCTTCTCCCAGCTCGCGTTGTGTTTCACGTGAAACGCTGGTTTTGAGAGTCAGAGCGATCAGCAGCGAGCCGACCCAAAGCGGAATGAAGGTGTAGAACGGGGTCAGTGAGGTGCCGAAATTCTCAACGGGGAATACGGCGTTGCGTTTGAGCGCGACAGGGGCGGCGAGGGTGACGGCGAGTTTGTCGGGGTCGCCGGAAAGCAGTTTCCTGACTTTGGACATGTCACCGCTGTCAAGCGCGTCGGTCAGTTGCTGACTGAAGGTGGCCAATCTGCCGCTGGCTTTCGAAAGCGTGGCGGAGGTATCGCTGAGGGTCGTCCGTGCCTGCTTGAGTTTGTTGCTGGCTTGGTCGGCGGTGTTATTGAGCGTGCTCACGCTGTTGTTGAGGTCGGTGGCTCCTGCGCTGAGTGTTGCGGAAACCGAGGAAAGTGACGTGGTGGTGTCGGCTATCTGCGGCTTCAGTGTCGTGGAAAGATTGGCGTTGAGCCCGTCGATTGCCGTTTTCGATTGGTTGGCAAGGCTTACGATTTGCTCGCGTTGCTGCGCCGCGTTTCCGGTTTTCGTGTCGAGGTCGTTGGCCGAGCCGCTCAGTGCGGTTTGCAGTGCCTTTTGGCGCGTGATGATACCGTCAAGCGAGGCAAGTGCCTCGGTTGGGGGTAGGGGCAACCCGGCCAACGTATCTCGGATTTTCTGGTATTGTGCCGCCTGATCGCCGATAAGTCCCGCCTGTTTACGCAGCATCGCCGAAACGTCGGCTGAAGATTTTCCGGCGCTGTCGAAGGCGTTGCCGATGTCGGCGCCAATGGCCGCATTGCCAGTGCTGCTGGCATTCAGCGCCTGTGAAAGCGTCGAGGTTGCGATATCGAGTGCTCCGGAGACGTCTTTGACGCTGCCGCCCGCCTTGTCGAGCTGTTTAATCGATTTGCCGGTATCGTTCGAGGCGTTGTTGAGCAGTGCCGTGGAACTGGAAAGCAAGGTCTGTGACACGTCGATAAGGCTGGCATAAGCCTCGACGTTGGTCGCGGAATCGTTGAGCTGACTGGCGAGGTCATTGACGTTGCCGTTGAACGTGGTCAGGCGATCGCGTGCGTCGGAGGAATCGAGCTGCCTGGAAAGTCCGCTTGCCACGCTCAGCGCGGTGCTGGTGATGGTGCGCGCGAACGTCTCGTTGACCTCTTTGGAGATCTGGTCGGCGCCCTGTCCGGTGACCTTTGGCGCGACGGCGTTCTTCTTTTCATTGGTGTAATACTCAAGCGTGGCGTGCTTGGAATCGGAGGAAAAGAAGGTCATCATGTTGCGGCTGAAATCCTTAGGAATGATGACTGCCGCGTAGTAGGTTCCCGCCTTTGTGCCTTCGATTGCTTTGTCTTTGGTGGTGAAAGTCCAGTCGAGCTGGCTGTTGGCACGCAGCTGACCGATGACCTGGTCGCCCAGTTTCGTTTTTATCGGCATGAGATCGCTGGAATAGCCCTCGTCAACGCTTGCCACAGCGAATTTGAGGTTCTTGGTGTTGCCGAACGGGTCCCAGCTCGCGGTGACATTGAACCACGTGAACAGCGCAGGGATGACGACCAGCCCCATGAGGATGATGATCGAAATGATGTTGCTGGTGATGCGCCGGACGTCACCGGTGAAAAGCCTCCAGATCGTTCTCATTGCCGGTCACCTCCCTCTGCATTATTCAAAAGTGTTTTGGTTTCAGGCTTCCTGTGTGGCCGTTGACGTTCGTATAGCAACGCGCGTACGGCATCGTCGTCAAGATTGCCGAGACGCACCTGTCGGGCGAGGCTGTCGCGAATGGATTCGACGCCGACCAGGAAGACAATCATGACAAGGAACCAGATGACCCACGCCGCCAACGCGATGACCTTGGTGCCGGTGGTCAGTGAGAAGGTGATGGCCATGGCCGCCGGAACGGCGATGCCGAAAGCCAGCGCACCGCGCATGAGCTTCGGGTAAAGCAAAGCGAATTTCCTCGCACGTCCCTCGATACCGGAACGGTATTCCTCTTTGTTTGCAAGCATGCTCAAAGCCTGCGAAATCGGATATTCGCGCACCTTGTGCAGTGCGGGCTCGCTGGTGATGATGTCGCTTGCTTTGAGTTGGCGGTCGACAAGACGCTGCAGGTTGCCCATGTGCGGCTTGACCGCAAGCCCCAGAATGAAGAACAGAACCGCGAAAATCATGAGCTTGCCCATGTTGACGAACCAATCCGCGTGGTAGAAGCCTGCAATGGTCTCGCGTAGCGCGTTGATCGAGTAGGTGAACGGGAAGTAGGGGTACATGTCACGGAAGAACTTCGGCATCATTTCGATGGGGTACATGCCCGAAGAGCCCGGAATCTGGATGATGACCAGCGCCACGCACAACGCCTTGCCGACATGCATGAACGAGGTCGACAGCGCGTAGGTGATGCTGACGTAGACCATCGAGGCCAGCATTGCGGTAATGATGAAAACAGGCACATTGTGACATTGCACGCCGATGACCAGCTCGCCGAGCACAGTGACGATGGCCTGAAGCGAGGCGATCAGCGCGAAGAGAATCCACCGGCCCCAATAGCGCTGGCCCGGTGTCGGTTCGTTTTCCAACCCCTCGTCATCCACTTCCAATTTCATCAGCACGACCAGCATGAACGCGCCGACCCACAACGTCAGGTTCGTGAACAGCGGTGCCATGCCGGAGCCGTAGGTGCTCACCGGATAGACCACTTTCGTGTCGAGGACGGTGGGTGAGAGCATGAAATCCGCGATTTTGGCGGCGTCGAGCTTGCCGTCGCCGCCAATGGATTTCGCAAGGATTTCCGAGCTGCCAAGCGCGGAGGAACTGGAAAGGGCGGCGATGTCGGTGGTGAGCGTTGAAAGGTGGGTTTGCAGGCTTGCCAGACCTTTGTCGGTGCCGACGAGGGTTTTGGCGGCAGTGGTTGCGGCCTGATCAAGCTGGTTCAGCACAAGTGTGGATTGTGCAATCAGCGAGCCTTGCGAGGCGAGGTTGGCCGAGGACGTCGCGGCGAGAGACGAAAAGCCGTTCAAGCCGTTGTTAAGCTGCGGCAGGGCACCGGCAGTGATGGTTTTCCGGGCGCTCGCGGCATTGCCGAGCGCTGATTGTGTGGAAGTGTTGATGCCGTTGGCCGCTGAAACGGTGCTGGTCGTCGTCGCGCCGAGATTGGTATTGAGGTCGGCAATGGTTTTGATGGAATCGGCGAGGCTTGCGTTCTGTGCCTTCAGTTTGGCGATGGCATCTGCGCTGCCGGGCACGCCGGCTGCTTCCAATTGATTGATGAGGCTGCCGGTGTCCGTGTTGATCTGCTGGGCTGTGGAAAGCGCCGAACCCTCGTCGCCGTTGGCTTTGGTCAGTCCTGCCGCGATGGAATTGATGGCGACGTTGGACTGTGAACTCGCCTGTGAAAGCAGGTTCGAGCTTTGGTCGAGTGTGCCGCCGGCGTTGTTGGTGAAGTCGTTGAGAGTGTTTTGTGCGTTCGTAATTGCCGTTGAAGCGTCGTTCAATTGTTTGGATGCCTGTGTGCCGGCCTTTTGCGTTTTGTTGAGCGTGTCGCGGGTGGCTTTGGTCTTGCTGGGAACACCGTTCAACGTGGTGGTGAGATCGGCGATATTGCCGCGGATATCGGTGACGGAGCGTTGTACCTTGTCGAGATCGGCAAGAGTGTTGGCCGTGGTGGTGTCGGCTTTGGCGCTGATGTCGGCATCGGTCTTATTGACGATGCCGGAAACGACCTTGCTCACCGTGGAAACGAAGGTCTCGTTGACCTGGCTGTCGACGGTCGAAGCGCCGGTGTCGGTCATGCGGCTGGCCAGAGCGTTCGCTTTTTCGTTGACGTAATATTCAAGCGTCGGGCGTGCACTGCGTCCTTCGATGACGCCGGCCACCCGATCGCTGAAATCCTTGGGGATGATGATGGCGGCGTAGCTTTTTCCGGATTCGACGCGCTGCATGGCCTCAGGCTTGTCGGCGAATTTCCAGCCCAACTTGTCGTTGTCCTTGAGCTGTTTGATGATCTGATCGCCCATGTCCATTTTGCCGATGGCCTGAGAATCGGTGCCACGGTCGTTGTTGACCACAACTACTTCGATGCCGCTGGTGTTGCCATAAGGGTTCCAGAAACCGGCGATATTGAACCACGCGTAAAGCGGTGGAATGAAAATGATCCCGAATAGGACGACCCACGCTGCCGGTACGCGCAACAGGCGCACGATATCGCGCCGCACGATGGCCATTACGTTGCTCATAGTGGACTCCTTTAAGGGTTGTTGTGTCGGATGGAATCAAAAACGTCCGACCGGCCCGTCGGGTTCCCGCTTGTGCTCACTGCCACTGACGATGTATCACCATATTGGGTGCCCTGAATCTTTTAGTCCAAAGCGAATATATTTGTCTGATTGGCAAAAGTGGAGCATTGCGTCGGCAGTGTAATGCGTCTGGCGTAAGTATGGCGGGAACGCCGTTGTTGCCTTTGTTCCCGCCATAGTGTGTCTGATTATCAGAGTTGCGGTAGGTTATCTCGATTGATTCAGATTGATCGGCGGTGGGTTGAGGATTGGCGTAAGGATATAGCCAAACCGATAAGCGCCATGGTGATTGCCGTAATGGCGAGGGTGAAAACCGACGAGCCGGTGCGCGCGAGCTCGCCTTGCTGCTGGTCATGCCCCTGCTGCGATTCGGTCGTATTGTCCGTTAGCTGCCGATCGGAAGCTGTCGTTATCGTTCCGGGTTTCTCTAGGAGCGCCGGTGTGTGAGTTGGGCTATGCAGCGCAACGTCTTCAGTTCCGGCCGTGGTCTGGCCGGTATGAGCAGGATTCGTATGGATTGGCTTGTGGCCGGGTTGCGTAGGCGCTGTCGGATTGGCGCCTGATTCCGCGTTGTCGGCGGATGTATCGGTTCCGTTTCCTGTCGATTCTGCACCGGTTTCTTCGGATGTGGTCTCGTTTCCTCCGGTTCCCGTGGCCTCGTCAGTCGGCTCGGTTTCGCCGCCAGGTGTTTCCGAATCGCCTTCGCCAGTTGATTCGCCTTCATCGCCACCTTGGCCTGTCTCCCCTTCGCCGGGTGCTGTCTCGCTCTCGCCGGTCTCCGTCCCGTCGGCGCCGGTTCCCGTTTCACTTCCATCGGCCCCTGTTTCGCTTCCGTCTGGCGCCGTTTCGCCTTCGCCCGGTGCCGCTCCGCCTTCGCTGCCTGTACGTTGCCAAATCGCGTGCATGGTGGTGTCATCGGTGCTATCGCCGTCATTGTCCAGCGTGAGTATGGAACCGCTCTGATAGTGCGGTTCTGAAGCGTCCTCGTTATGCGCCCAACCTGCCAAAGTGTGGTCTTTCTTGGTCATTTCGCCCGGTCCGGGCATCTCGAATTTGGCGGGGGCGCCGGGCCAGGCGTCGCGGGTCAAGGTGGCCGGGGCGGCACCTTGCGCTCCGTTGGCGTTGAACTTCACCGAAACCTCAGGCTTGCCGTACCACGTTGCATTGGGCGAATCCTGTCCGAAGCCGAGCGCGGGATCACCTGTCCAATTATCGTCCTGACTTTTCCAGCTGGCAGAAGGTGCGTTGGCCTCATCCTTGAATGCCGCATTGGCTCCGACGCGGACGAAGCGCAGATTGGTGCACCCTTCGAACATATTGTCCATTCGCTCGTTTGCGTTGATTTTGCGGGTGTCGAAGCCGGAAAGGTCGAGTCTCCTCAGCGCCTCGTCGCCTTGGAACATGGAATTCATGGTGAACACGTTCTGCGTGGAGAACGAGGACCCCATGTTGATTGACATCACGCTTTTCATCCCGCCGAACATGTGGTTCATGTTGGTGACGTTCGATGTGTCGAATTTTTGTTCCAGATCAAGGGTTTTGAGCGTGGAATTCGAGGCAAACATATAGCTCATATCGGTTACGTTGCCGGTGTCGAATTTGTCGCCGAGGGTGATGCTTCCCAGCGATGGGTTCTTATAGAACATCTGGTTCATATTGGTCGCGTCACTCGTGTCCAAACCGGTCAGATCGATGCTGGTCAGATACGGCATGTCGAAGAACATCTTGGACGAGTCGACGTGGGCCTTGACGGGCGAATCCACCGTTACCCGCTTGACCGAGTATCTTATGGTGTACCAAGGTCGGGTGTTTGGCAAGGTACCCACCCGCTCATATTTGCTTCCGAGATGCAATTCGGAGCAGTCCGAACTTATCTCCCAGTAAGCGTCGGTTCCGAACGGGCGTTTGCCCGGTGTGCAGTAGGCCCGGGACGCCGGCGTCTGCTCGGCGTCGTATGGACGATGTTCCGCGGCCACCGCGGTTTGCGGTGCGAGGGCGAGCCCGATTGCGGCGGCGATTGCAACGGCTGTTATGTTTCGTTTATTTATTGATTTTTTCTGATAGTTGGTCATTTTTTTTCTTGTCTTCTGGTTGTTCGCGTAGCGTGCGATTGCGAAAATCGCGGTTTTTGATTATGCGCGATGACGTCACGCCATCCTTGGTGTGATATATGGCCAATATATCTGATTTCAACGTACCGGTTTTATAAGACAAAGGACAATAAGTCGATGAATTTTTATGAACCCTTAAAAAGCCGAATTTGGACACGACCACCACGCTTGGTAGCCTTGTAGGAATTGCAGGAAGACGTCATCCGGGTAAGGGGAGTGGACTATGGGGACTGCTCCCGATAACGAAAATTCAAAGGAATCGAGCGCTTCGAAGATGTTGCGAGACTCGGCGCAAACTTCGGCGAACGCCCTGGGCAAGGCGGCCAGCACCGCTGCGGATGCCGTCGTTCATTCGGCCACGAAAGCCGCAGAAGGTGTCGGTGACGCCTCGCGAAACCTTGCGAACCATGCGTCGCAGCACCTGACCTTGATCGGCCGGATCTATGGCGTTTTGGTGCTGCTGGTCGGTCTGGTCGGCGTACCGTATGTCGGCTATGAGATTTTCGAAGGCGTCCGGAAATTTGTTACCGGCCGGCTTCACGCTGACCCGCTCGACCTGACGTTTATACTTACCTGCGCCCAGGCGGTTGTTTCGTTTGCCAATGCCGTCGCTTTGATTGTATTTGGCGTCATGTTGCTGCGCGATATGCGCAGGCACGCGGCGCGATGGGCGTATGTGATGATGGCTGTGACATTTGTTCAGGGCATGTTGTCGCTGGCGCTGCAAGGTATCGGCCTCGGCGTGGGGCTTTCCGTGATTCAGGTCGCCATCTTGGTAGCGCTCGCCATTGCGCTCGATCCAGCATTGATCGGCGAACGCGCCGTGCAGCGCAAGCTCAAACGGATGGACGAGCACGATGAATACATCGAGGCGAAAGGCGCGGGCATGCTCGGCCGTGACCCGAGCGGCAAAGGCTACGTTGAGCTCAATGTTTTCAACGTGTTCTGGCTTTTTGTGGTCGGCTGCGTCGGTGGGCTCATCGTCGAGGAAATCTATCATCTCATCTTCTTCAACGAATGGCAGGACCGCGCGGGGTTGATCTGGGGCCCGTTCTCGCCGATTTACGGGTTCGGGGTCGTGGTACTGACGATGTGTCTGAACCGGCTTTGGCACGCCAACGCCGTCCTGATTTTTTTCGCCAGCGCGATTATCGGTGGAACGTTCGAAGCGTTCGTCAGCTGGTTCATGCAGGTTGCTTTCGGCGTCATCGCCTGGAATTATTCAAATGACTGGCTGCCGCTTTTCGGCGGGCGAACCAGCGGCAAATACATGGTTTTCTGGGGATTGGCCGGCCTGATCTGGCTGCGTGAGCTGCTTCCCCGCATTCTCAAATTCATCAATCTCATCCCGTGGAAGTGGCGTTACGCCCTGACCGCCGTTGCGCTGGTGCTGATGCTTATCGATATCGTCGTCACCCTGATGGCGCTTGATTGCTGGTACGGACGCGTCGCCGGCCTGCCGCAGACCTCGCCGGTCGCCCGATTCTTCGGCGAGCATTTCGGCAACGCCGTGATGAAGCAACGCTTCCAGACCATGAGCATCAACCCCCAGTGGTCCGGCCGTGGGTGAAGGTGGTTTGTTTCCGGTTCTGCCTATTGTATTACTTTTAATTTATACTATGAAAGTCGAATAGTTTTGCCGTGGCGAGCTCTACTGTAACAAGCTTTTGCATGCTTGTGCCAAGGTTTAGAAATCCCAGTCGTCGTCGCTGGTTTCTTCGGCCTTGTTGTCGGCGGTTGTGTCGGTTGAGGTCGTGGAAGTCGGAGCCCCGGCTGCGCTCGCGGAATTGGTCGACGCAAAGCCCGCGCCGGCGCTGAACAGGCCACCGGACTTGATCGTGTCCGTCAGTGATTCCATATCGTTGAGTTCATCGATGACGGCCGGGTTCGGCTGGCTGATCTCAGCGGGGAACAAGGTCGGATAGCCCAAGTAGGAGAGCGCTTTGTTGGCGTTATGGCTTAGGAACTTTTCCGTGTCGTCTTCAAGACTCAGATCGGCATATGGCAACGTGTAGCTGTAATCTTCCTCGGAGAAATACAGGTTGTTCGCAAGGTCATAAGTGTACTGGCGCATGGTTTCGCGGGCGGTGTCATTGAGGGGGTCAAGCTTGCGTTGGTATACAGCGCCAAGGTATGAGCTGGAAGTGACGATATCACGATTGATCAGACGGATGATGTCGGCAGATTTCGTCAGTGTCCCGTGGCTCGAAAGCCACATTGGCAGATAGAAGCCGGACTGAACGACCAGCGCTTCTGCAAGCACCGCCGTCGCAAGCCGCTTGAGGGTTCCGAGGTCGGGGACACGGCTGGCGGCAGAATCGTCGCCATTGCCGTTGGCGGAATCTGAGGCCAAAGCGTTTGGTGCGGCAATCTCTGTAGGCAACGAAATGTTTGCCGAATCAGCAGTTGCATCTGGGTTTGGACCCGGATTTTTATCCCGATTGGTAGCTGCGGCCGCGCCATTGATGGCAGTGGCATATGCGTCATTGAGCAGTCTTAGTTTTTCCTGCATTGATTCGTTCTGCTGTACCCATGTGAACGGGGACTGAGCGGCATCATTGGCATTTTTGGTGTCGTCTGCAGTTGCGGAATCGATTGAACTTGCGTAACTGCCGGCGTCAGTGTTGTGTGCGCCGCCTGTTTTACCGGCATTCTTGCCAAGTTCGGCGATAAGCGTCGAATAGGCCTTGGTGTGTATTGATTCGCCGAATGCGATAGCGGTCAGTACCGCTTGGCGTGTACCAGTTTCATCCTGGCCGGCATCGGCGCTCAAGGCGCTGGTCGCGCTGCCTGCCTGCAAGGACTCGACGCTGGACAGCCCCGCGAAAATGCGGACAAGCGCAAGCCGTTCGGTCTCGCTCAGCCCGCGCATGTCCTCGGCGTCATCGGCGAGCGAAACCTGTTCCGGCGTCCACAGGTTCGCGCTCATGGTGTTGAAGGCATCGCGATCCGTGTCGGCGTCCGTACCGACGAGATTCCAATTAAGCGGGGTGAAAGTCATGAAAATTCCTTCGGATGTGAATGTGCCAATGCTGTTTAAAGGATACCGGTTCCCGTTCACCGGTACGCCCACAGAAAGACCTCCACAAGTGCAATGCCCGAAACCAACCGAACGCCTCATCGGTGTGCCTGCAGAAAGATCCACCGTGTCCAGAGGTCTATCTTAAAGGCCGCGCCGTCACGAATCGAGGTCCTGATCTTTTCGAGACGGCGCCGAAGGATTAGCCGAACGCGAGCATTCCCAGCGTTCTAAAGCGCAGACCGGGTGTCGTTTTCGTAGGAATTGCGTCCTTGTCCGGTCGCTGCCGTGGTGCCGCCATCGACGGGGACCACCAAACCGGTCAGATATGCGGCGTCGTCGGAGGCCAGGAACAGTGTAATCCCCACGCAATCATCGGGTCTGCCGGTGCGTTCCAGCGCGACGCGCTGCGTATAGGGCGCCATGCGTTCGGGATCGCTCCACACTTCCTGGTTGATGTCGGTTTCGATGAAACTTGGTGCGAATGCGTTGATGCGCACACCCTTTGCGCCGTAGTCGAGGGCCACGCAGCGCACGAAGCCGTTCATGGCGTGTTTGGTGGAATTGTAGGCCGTCTGCCCCCAGTCGCCGTACAGGCCGGAAACTGAGGTGTTGACCACGATGTTGCCGTGCGATTCGATCAGATAAGGCAAGGCTTCCTTGGTCAGATAGAACAAGCCGTCGAGGTTGACTGAGAAGAGCTTGCGCCACATCTCGTCGGAGACATGTTCGATTTCGCCGCCCTCGAAGATGCCGGCATTGGAGACAACCACGTCGAGATGACCAAATTCGGCGACGACCGATTGTACGAGTCCCTTGACCTGCGCGTGGTCGGAAACGTCGGTGATGTGAGTGTGGCCTTTGTCGTAGCCGTTCACCGTCTCGTCAAGAGGTCCTTGCCGTAGCCCTACAGCCACCACGGTCGCGCCGTTGTCGAGAAAACCTTGTGTGACGGCCCGTCCGATGCCGGTGCCGCCGCCGGTAACGATAACGACTTTTCCGTTGAAATCATACGTGTTGTTGGTCATTCAAACTCCTTTGTCTAAATACATTTCTCAGATTATTCGAAGTTCCAGACATATCGTTTGGGTTCAGGACAAAAATTGCGGCCATATTCCATGTCGAATGGTTGGAATATGGCCGTTTAAGGGTAGAAAGCGTTGAGCCTCAGACTTGATATCGGAGCTCAATAATAATCGTTTTTGAGAGGAAAGATTTGTGGTCTTTGCGATTGGGGCTCACGCTAACCCGTGGTTACCGAAAGAAAGATGGGAATACGTACACTATCTTTTGGTAACCGCGGGTTAATGTGAGCGCAGTTTTAGAGCATGCAGCTGACGCAGCCCTCGACCTCGGTGCCCTCGAGCGCCTGCTGGCGGATGCGGATGTAGTAGAGGGTCTTGATGCCCTTGCGCCAAGCGTAGATCTGCGCCTTGTTGAGCTCGCGCGTGGTGACGCCGGCGGGGAAGAAGAGGGTCAGCGAAAGGCCCTGGTCGACGTGCTGGGTGGCCTCGGCGTAGGTGTCCACGATCTTCTTCCAGCCGATTTCGTAGGCGTCTTGGAAGTAGTCGAGGTTGTCGTTGGTCATGTACGGCGCCGGATAGTAGACGCGGCCGACCTTGCCTTCCTTGCGGATCTCGATCTTCGAGGCGATCGGGTGGATCGAGGAGGTGGAGTGGTTGATGTAGGAGATCGAACCGGTCGGCGGCACGGCTTGCAGGTACTCGTTGTAGATGCCGTCCTTCAGGATCTCGTCACGCAGCGTCTCCCAATCGGAGACGGTGGGGATGTGGATGCCGAAGCGCTCGAAGAGGTCCTTCACGGTCTGGGTCTTCGGGTCGAGCGAGCGGCGGCCATCGGTGTACTTGTCGAAGTAGTTGCCTTGGCCGGCCGGCTTGGCGTAATCGGACTTGTCGAAGGTCGCAAAGGCGTGGCCGCGCTCGACGGCCAGCTTGTGCGAGGCTTTGTAGGCGTGGTAGGCCACGGTCATGAAGTACATGTCGGTGAAGTCCAGCGCCTCTTCCGAACCGTAATACATATGCTCGCGGGCGAGGAAGCCGTGCAGGTTCATCTGGCCCAAGCCGATGGAGTGGCCCTCTTCGTTGCCGCGCTTGATGGACGGCACGGAATCGATGTGGGTCTGCTCGGAGACAGAAGTCAGGGCGCGAATCGCGATCTCCACCGGGTCGGCCAAGCCGCCGTCCATCGCCTTCGCGATGTTCAGGGATCCCAAGTTGCAGGAGATGTCCTTGCCGACGTGCTTGTAGCTCAGGTCGTCGTTGTAGGTGGACGCTTCCTGAACCTGCAGAATCTCGGAGCAGAGGTTCGACATCGTGACGCGGCCGTCGATCGGGTTGGCGCGGTTGACGGTGTCCTCGAAGAGGATGTAGGGGTATCCGGATTCGAACTGCACCTCGCCCAAGGTCATGAAGAACTCGCGGGCGTCGATGTAGGTCTTGTGGATGCGGTCGTCGTGAAGCATCTCATCGTACTTTTCGGTCACCGAAATATCTGCGAACGGCTTGCCGTAGACGCGCTCGACGTCGTAGGGGGAGAAGAGGGCCATCTTCTCCTTGCGCTTGGCGAGCTCGAAGGTGATGTCGGGGATCACGACGCCGAGCGACAGCGACTTGATTCGCGTCTTCTCGTCGGCGTTCTCGCGCTTGGTGTCGAGGAAGCGCAGGATGTCGGGGTGGTGCGCGTTCAAGTAGACGGCACCCGCGCCTTGACGTGCGCCGAGCTGATTGGCGTAGGAGAAGGAATCCTCGAGCAACTTCATCACCGGCACAACGCCGCTGGACTGGTGCTCGATGTGCTTGATCGGGGCGCCCTGCTCGCGCAGGTTGGTCAGGAGCAGCGCCACGCCGCCGCCGCGCTTGGAGAGCTGGAGGGCGGAGTTGATGCCGCGGGCGATGGACTCCATGTTGTCCTCGATGCGCACGAGGAAGCAGGAGACGGGCTCGCCGCGCTGCGCCTTGCCCAGATTGAGGAAGGTCGGGGTGGCGGGCTGGAAGCGCCCGGAAAGGATTTCGTCGACGTACTTGACGGCGAGCTTTTCGTCGCCGGCGGCCAGCTCAAGTGCCACGGCGGCGCAACGCTGCGGGAAGTCCTCGAGGTACTGCTTGCCGTCGAAGGTCTTCAGCGCGTAGGAACGGTAGAACTTGAAGGCGCCAAGGAAGGTCTCGAACTCAAAGCCGAAGTCCTCGACGTGCTTGTAGAACGAGTCCAGGAATTCGGGGGTGTACTGCTCGAAGACCTTACCGTCGTAATACAGATTGTCGATCAGATACTTTAGACGTTCGGCGGTGGAGCCGAACTTCTTGGTGTTCTCGGCAACGTGGGTGTTGATATACGCGCGCTCGGCCTCCTTGTCCTTATCGAACTGGATCTTGCCGTCCTCGTCGTAGAGATTGAGCATCGCGTTGAGTGAGTGGTAGTCGTGCTCCGGGTCGAAACCGGTGTCTTCGACGGTGTTGTCCATGCTCAGCGCTGTGTCGTTGAGAGCCATTTGTGTTGTTCTCCTAGGTGTCGCGGCCAAAGCTGCGGCGTCGGTTGGTCAATAAATATAAAATTTTGAAATTTTTCAGCGGGCGAGTTTTAAAGGCAGCTAACTCGCAAAGACACCCACTTGCCCGATTTGCTTCGCATAAATGCGTGTCGCCCAATGCCAAGTGGCAGAAAACTTCAACGACGCTGCGTCCTATTACCGCCCTTGCGTGTCCTATTCCTTCTTCGCGTCGAGGAAGAAGTCGCGGACGCCTTCGCGCACCTGGCGTTGGTCGTCCGGCGTGCCCAAGAGTTCGAAATTGTACATGAACGGAACATGGCATTTCTTGGAGATGATGTCGCCGGCGGCGCAGAAGGCCGTGGCGAAATTCCTGTTGCCCGAGGAAATGACTCCGCGAATGAAGCTGCGGTTCTTATGTCCGTTCAAAAACTTGCGGATTTGCGGCAGCAGTGCTTTCTGGATATTGCCGCCGCCGTAAGTCGGCACGATGAGGACGTACGGTTCGCGCACTTGCAGCGGCGTCTCTTTTGGACGCAGCGGGATGCGGTAGACATTGATGCCCTCGTCGGGGAATCCGCAGCTTTCGATGAAGCGTGCGGTGTTGTTCGAAACCGATGAGAAATAGACCACGGCACCGATGTGATCGCCCTTGGCTTTGGCCTCAGGGACGCTCGGCGTAATGCATTCGTCGTCGTAAGGCTTAGAGGCTGTGGCGGAATCGGCTGCATCGGTCGTGCTGTCTGCTGCGTTTTGGTTGGCTGTCGTGTTCGCGCGTTGTGCGCCGGATTCGACGTGTGGGCTGGCCGCGTCATTGCCTGCGGCACTTTGAGCGGTCGTTGTGCTTCCGCTTTGTGCGCCGGATTTAACGCGTGCAATGGTGGCGTCATCGATACTCGCGTCCGCCATCGTCGCCTTCTTTCCAATATCCATCTGGTTGGTTGGGATTGTCTGGTTCATCGTTCCGACTAGGCGAGAACGGTCTGCGCTGTCTTGGCGTCGGCGGAAGTCTCGACGGCGCTGGTTGCGAGCTGCTTGATGAGATCCGGGCGGTAGCCGCTCCAGGAGGCGTCGGGCGTAATGACGACGGGTGCCTGGCGGAAGCCGGCCTGCGTGAGCTGTTCGAGGGTGGAGGGGTTTTCGGTCAGGTCCACGGTTTCAAACGCGATGTTCGCGCGGTTCAGCTGACGCTTGGTCGCCTCGCACTGTGGGCAGCGTGGTTTGGTGAAAACGGTAACGGTCATCGTAGCCTCCGAATTGATGTTTTGTAAGCTTTCAAGTGACCAGACTACATGGATGTAGTTCCAAACTGAACCCCAACTTTTAGTAGCGTGTCGCCTGGATAACCACTAGATATAGTGTCTAATGCCCCTAAAGGCATATGGCACAAGGGCAGCCGGATTGGCGTTGGCAAAAAACCATTTCAGCCGGTGTGCGCTATCTCACAAAAGAGGGGCGCTGTCGAAAATAGACAAGTGGATTGATGTGCAGAAACGTGGATACGTCGGTGGATGAATAAGTGTTTTTCCGCTGGTTCCGCAAAGTTGATATCAGCGCGTCTGTCGCTTGTTGTAGGAAATCGGTGGACGGCGATGAAAGTAGGTAAGTAGCGGGCCAAAATGCTGCTTCCGCGAGGCCTAACTTAATCTGGCCAACTCTTTTCGGCCTGATACCCCAGATGCGCTTATCGCAACTTTGCAGGAGCATCTCGATTAATGGGGCATCGGCCAAAATGTGTGTCCAAGATTAGTCCTGAGGCATTGAGGGAGTAGCGGAAGAAGGAATTCGAATCTCTGTGCCCTGTTCTTAAACAGCTTTTATGCCATAGGACAGAATGCTTTGAAGCCCATTTTGGACACACGTTTTGGCCTTATACCCGCAATAACCGTCAAGATATGGTGATTCGGGACACCTAAATATAATGAACGATGGCGAGTGGACTGCAGCCGAAATGGCGGTGAATTCGGCTCCCTATTTCAGTTGTCTTCGCGCAGTTCCTTGACGATGGCACGGATGGCGCGCTCGATGTCGCTGATTTCGTCGGCTCGGATTTCGCGTGTCTGGCCTTTGCCGCTCAGCAGCTTCATCCCGCTGGAAACGAGCCCTTCCGTCACTGCGATGCCGACCTGCGGATTTTGTGGGCATAATTGACCCCATGCAGCAACGATGGGCGCGTTGACCCGTTCGTGCAGGCTGGGTTGGGTGGGTTCGAGCGGCTGGTCGTTCGGTGTTTGAGGTCCTCTCGGCCGGGTGGCTTTCCCGTGGTGGACCGGGCAGCCGGAATAGTCGCCTGAAGCTGCGGGGTAACCCTCCGCCAATCGCCGATTGCCTGAAACTGCGCTTGGTGAAGTTTTTCCGCCGCAGTATTCGGCGCTTCGGCCGTCGTTTTCGGATTCATTTCCGTTTGCTGCATCCCCGTTTTGGTGATGTTCTGTAGAGACGTCATCGGCGCTATCGCCGCCGCCATCGGCTGTCGCGTCCCCGGCTTTCGGCCAAAGTTTCTTGTCGTCGCGATAGGTCTGGGCATCACTCAGCGGTATTTGTGTCATCCAGTCGTGGCCCTGCAATATCGACTGCTCGAGATTGATTTTCACCCACTGCACGATGATTTCGGCCGGGTCAGTGATGTCGCCCAGGCCCTTTTCCAGCGCCGCGACCCACTGCGGCATATGCCGTGCCATAAGCTGCCGGCGCAGATCCTTCATGTCTTTGACGTAGCGATAGATCGAATTGCGCGCAATGCCGGCGCCCTTGCTGACGTTGGCAGGGGTGAGCGCGTCGCCGCCCTGCTCACGCATGATTTTTTCCGCCGAATCGAGCAACGCGTTCATGGTGTGACGGCGATGTTCCTCAAGATTGGCCTCGTTGATGCGTGGCATATTGTCCCTCTCATATTTTCGCAGTGTGACTGCTGACGGCACTGTTCCGTTCCATAGTAGCCTTTCGTCTTGTCCGCGAGCTGTTGTTGCTGATCGTGCGAGTGTTCAGGGATTTCCGGCGAAGGGGGTACGGGAGTGCGTGCCTTCCTTATAGAATATCGAAATAAAATATAAAGTGTCAGAAAATGCTAAAATGCTGTTTCGAATATCTGATCGACTTAAGAATTTGCTCTGATTCATTTTGTTGGGTGGGATTTCGGCGCAGCGCGGCCCGTCGATTTGCGTACTGCAAAACGATGGGGTATAGTCACTCAAGGTTTGCGACAATGTGTCGCAAAAATATACACCTACTAAAAGGCTGCCTTATTCGGGCAACCCCGGTTTATAATCGTCGTCATTGTTATCGAGAAAGAATACTTATGGACGAACAACAGAATGGACAGGCTGGGCAGGGCCTTGGGCAGGCGGTGAAGGCCGATGCCGCAAACGTCGCTTCGGTTGCGGCGGGTAAGAACGCAGAAGTGAAAGCGGCTACCGATACTGCCGCCAACGTTACTTCCGGTGCTTCCCCTGCCGCCAGTGCTCCCGGCGCTGCCGTCAAGCCGCCGTGGAACGCGCTGTGGGTGCTTGCGCTGGCACTCGCGATGATCGTGCTCGACGGCTCCATCGTCAATGTCTCGATTCCGGTGATGATTCGCGAGATCGGCCTGAACCTGACCGATGCGCAATGGGTCACCTCGCTCTACAACATCATTCTCGCGGCGCTGCTGCTGCCGTTCGGCAAGCTCGGCGATCTCAAAGGCCGCAAGCTGACCCTGCAGGTCGGCGTGGTCGTTTTCGTCGCGGGTTCCGTGCTTGCCGCCTCATCCAACGGTGCCACGCTGCTGTTGAGCGCCCGCGCGGTGCAGGCCGTCGGCGGCGCGCTGGTGATGCCTTCGACACTTTCCATCGTCTCCGCTTCGTTCCGCGGCAAGAACCGTGCCATCGCGTTCGGCGTTTGGGGCTCGGTGATGAGCGCGGCCGCGGCCATCGGCCCGTTCCTCGGCGGGGTGTTCACCCAGACCATCGGCTGGCGCTGGATCTTCCTGGTCAACGTGCCGCTGGGCGTCATCGTCTTCATTTCGGCCATTTTCTTTGTACCGAAAACCGGCGGTAAGGCCGGTGCCTCTGCGATGGGTGCTGCTGCGCAAAAGCTTGCCGCTGCCGATTCCTCCAAGTCTCTCGCCAAGCCAGACGGTTTCGACCCGCTGGGCATCGTGCTTTCCGCACTGGGTTCCGCATTCCTGCTCTTCGGCCTGATCGAAGGCCAGACTTACGGCTGGCTCAAACCCAAGGGCGACTTTGGCATCGGCGGCTTCAAGTGGGGCGCGAGCTGGCCGGTTTCGGTCATTCCGATCTGCATCGTGCTCGGCATTGTCTTCTTCGCGCTGTTCATTTACACCGAAAACAGCCGCGCCCGCCACGCTCGTCCGGTGATGCTCGACCTGACGCTGTTCCGCATCCCGACCTTCGCGATGGGCAACATCGCCGCCGGAGCCATTCAGGCCGGCGAATTCGTCATCATGTTCGTCCTGCCGCTCTACCTTATTAATGTGCGCGGCCTCAACATGATCCCCACCGGCGCGCTCCTGGCGACCATGGGACTTGGCGCCATCGTCTCCGGCGGTCTTGCGCGTCCGGTCACCGCGAAAATCGGTGCCCCGCATACGGTGCAATTTGGCCTGATCGTCGAAATCCTCAGCGTCGTCATCCTCATGGCGATGATGCGGCCGAATCTGCCGGTCGCTTGGATGCTGATTCCGTTCGTGCTCTACGGTTTCGGACTCGGTTTCGCCGCCGCCCAGCTCACCAGTCTCGTGCTTTCCGAAGTGCCCGTCACCCAATCGGGAGAAGGCTCCGCGACGCAATCGACCGTCCGCCAGCTTGGCACTGGCATCGGTGCGGCGCTTGCCGGTCTCGTACTTTCCGTCATGGTCACGAACATCGCGCCGACGGCCCTTGAAGGTGTGCGCGGCCTGCCCTCGCAACTGGTTTCGGGACTCACCATATCGCTCGACGCCTCGGCCGGCTCGGCCATCGTCGGCATCCGTGCCCAAGGCACGCACGGCAAGCTTGGTGCCCTCGGCCCGCAAGTGGTCGACGCGATGACCTCGGCCTTCACCCGATCGAGCCAGTGGACGCTCGTCGCCGCCATCGTCCTCCTTGCCATCGGTCTGATCGCTTCAGTTTGGGTCGCCCGCGCCGCCAAGCGCGACGAGGTGGCATAGTCTTTGCATAATTAAGATTTCGTCATTTCGCAATCATGCCCTGCCAAAGATATCTTGGCAGGGCATTTTTCATGTTTTCGTCGAAGCGAGTCGAGAACTCATTCATTGTTTTTATTAGACAATTGCTTGCTATGTTTGCTTTGTAATGGGATCGGGAAGTCGCAAAGAAATAAAAGATTAGACGAATCGTTTAAAAACCTAGACATACCAGAGTATATGTCTAGATTTTGCAGTACATTACATTTTAATGATGCGGAATTAGCATTTGTTTGAGTTCCTTAATTTTTTGTGTCAGCAGAGATAATTGGTTGAAGGAAAAGGTTCGATGATGAAGATTCGTCATTTGGCATCATGCATGGTGGCATTATTGGCTGCTGCGGCGACATTGGTGGTCCCTCAGTCCGCGATGGCCGTTCCGGTGGTGCAGGATAGCCAGGATACGCAGGATAGCCAGCAGTCGTCAGCCAGAAGCTCCGGAGAAACGCAGACGCAAGATGTACCTGCCGTTTCAACGCAGGGTGACCCGCCCAACCCGGCAGGCCCGCTGCCTCCGTGCGCGCCTACTGGTCCGCAGACTTTCAATGGCGTGAGTTGGGAGATCAAACAGGTCGGCACCGAATGTGAGATGGATTTCGGTGGTGGCGACTTCCTGTATCACCGAACTTCGCCATACGGTCTTTATGTCTATGCTAATAATGAAACACAAATCCCGTGGATCGGGCAAAAAATTACGACTCCGGGATTCACCGATAAAAGCATCTCGGAAATGGTCACCAAGGTCAAGGTGACCGCTACGTTGCGTACTTATGATTGGGCTTTTGCCAATTTTACCCATGCCACATCGATAGAAGGTCTCGACAAGGTAACGCTTGATAATTTCTATGATTCGCGATATTCGAGTATGACGGATAGTCAAGATTTTTCGTGGAGCAAAGCGGGTCGTCAGTTCTACCATGACTATTCCCTGACCGAGTTGGATTTATCAGGAACGACGATAGTCCGTCATAATTCGACTTGGGCCTACGATGCGGTTTTCGCGGGGGACACCAATCTGAGAAGGATCAGAATCGGTAATAATCCTTTCCTGAAAAGGGTGGACAGAGGCTACCCCTCGACGTGGATTCCCGATGCTACATTTACGGGTCTGCCTCTCAAATGGTTTAGAGATGCCCATACCGGCCATACGACAACTTCCTTCGCGAATTTTAAAAAGAAATGGTATAAGGAAGGCACTTCTACCTATAAAACACCTGATACAGATGGTCTTCCTAAAAATTCCACCCCTGTCTGGTGGTATCGCGAGGATGCTATGCCTAAATCGACTTCGCTCTCCTTCGATAGCAACGGTGGAATAGGCACCATTCGGAAAATTCAGAAGCAGTACATTCCTGCGGAAGGCAAGGGCGTTGCAGCTAAGCTGCCGGATGCGACCAGTGGCATTTCAAGACCTGGGTTCGATTTGCTTGGGTGGAGCAAGAATAGGACGGATACGGTTGCGCAATACCAGCCCGGTGCGGAGGTCACGTTGCCGCTTGACGGTGTTGAAAACCAGACGTTGTATGCCATCTGGGGCAAAGTGACGCATGTGCCGGCCATTGACGACGTGGCGTCGACGATCACCGTGAGCGGTACGTTGGAGAATCCCGCGTCGAGCGATACGGTCGTTGCGGATATGGTCAAAGACGGTAGTGAAAGCACGCCTGACGGGACGACCGGTAAACCGGCCGATTTTGCAAGTCTGACGATTCCCGGCGGCAGTACTGATGGCAATTGGTATGCCGGTTTCAAGGCGTCGCAATTCAGCGATGACGTCGGTGACGGAGCGGATTATCTGTTCCGCGTGCATATGGTCACTTCCGATCACCGCAAGAGCGGAAATGCGAAGATAGTGAAGCATATCGATTTGGTCCCGCCCGGGGTGGTTGATACGCAGGCCAGTGCTGAAGGTATCAGCGGCAAGGTGATGACTTCCGCCGATAACAGCAAACAGAACCATCGCAAGGCGGAAGCGCATGCGACGGTGACCGTGAAATGGCAGAAGTCGGACGGTGAGCCGATGGCGCAGGATGAGGTGCCGGATTCGCACCCGGCTGTGAACACAACCACGGGAGAGTTCTCACAGTCCTGGCCTTCGAGCGCTGCGCCGGGCGACAAAGCGGTGGTTTCTGCTGTCGACGAAGTGGGGAATATCTCCAGGTCCGCGACGCTGGTTATGCCATTAAGCGGTGTGCCGGCTCCTGTGGTGACAGATGTGTCAGTGACGACGCCGACCACCGGGGCGACTCCCGATGCCACGGTGACGGTGAACGGTACCGCCGCCGATTTCGTGACGGGCGACACGATAGCTGCCAGCGTCGTACCGAAGGACGCGGCCGATGGCACTGCCGGTTATACTGTTCCCGCAGGTAATGTGACTGTGGACGCTGGCGGTAACTGGACCGCGACGGTACCGGCTTCGGCGCTTTTGGGGCAGACGGCGGATTCTGTCGGCAAGGGTATCGAATATACGTTCCGTGCCAAGCATCTCAGCGGTAGCAACACGTCCAATTTCGGCAAGAAGAACGCAACCGTCGACGTGGTGGCTCCGGGCATTACGGATACCCAGGTCAACACGACGAAGGTCAGCGGGAAAGTCAAGACTTCTGTCGACGGTTCGGCTCAAACCGGCCTTGTGGCCGAAGCGGGCCATGTCACGATTAAGTGGCAGAAGGCCGATAACTCGTCGTTGCACGCGGATACGACGCTGGACGCAGATACGGTGACCGGCGCATTCTCCGCCGACTGGCCGAGCGGTGCCCAGCACGGCGACAAGGCTCTGATCACGGTGAAAGATGATACGGGCAACACCTCCGAGACCACAACGCTGACGCGGCCGCGAGGCATTCCGACGGCACCTACGGTGAGCAGCACGGTAGTGATTACGCCAACGACCGGCGCGACGTCCAACGGCACGGTGACGTTCAGCGGTACCGTCAGCGGACTTGAGTCCGGCGACACCGTGAAGGCGGACGTGGTGCCCAAGGGCACTGCTGGTGCGACTCCTGGCACTGGCCCGTCTTCCGATGTGAGTGTTTCCGGCAGCGACTGGACCGCAGAGTTCCCGGCATCCGCCTTCGCTTCCGACACCACCGGTAAAGGCAGCGACTACACATTCCGCGCGTGGGTCGAAACCAGCGAATCGACGAAATCTTCGCTCGCCAAGCTGGACAAGCATATCGACCTGGAGGCGCCGTGGGTATCGAACGAGGCCGGCCATGCCGTCGTCTCGAAGGACGGCGAGGTCTCCGGCACGGTGGTCTCCTACGACAATGAAACGACTCGAAGCGGCCCCGTCGCAGAGTCCGGGGATACGGTGACGCTGACGTGGCTCGAAGCCGATGGCGCGACACCGGAGCCCAGTGTCACGGTCTCCCATGAGACTACGGCCGCGGACGGCACGTTCTCTGAGAGCTGGCCGACTGGCGTGGATGCCGGCGACAAGGTGGGCATCGCGGTCAAGGATACGACCGGCAACACTTCGGAGATGCAGGTGTTCTCGTTGACGCGCACCTCGACGCCTCCGCCGAGCCCGTCGACTCCGCCTAGCCATGGTGATGGAAGTCCTTCCACGCCTCCGAGCGGCCCTGGTCACGATGGTGGTTCTTCTCCGAGCCATGGCGGCGGCAGTTCCACGCCTTCCGGCGGTCCTGGGCAGAGCGGCGGTTCCGGCCATGGCGGTTCCGGTGGCGATCACAGCGGTTCCGGCTCTGAGGGCTCCGGTTCTGGTTCCGGAGATTCTGATCACGACGGCAACCATGGAGGCTCCGGTGACCAAGGCTCTGATCATAGTGGCAGTCATGGTGGTTCCGGCGACGAAAACTCCGGCAACCATGCCGGTTCCGGTTCCAATGGCTCTGACCACAATGGTTCGGGTAATGAAGGCTCTGATGGCGATGGCAACGGATCTGGTGAGGGTACCAGTGGTTCCGGTTCTCAAAACGCTGGCCAGCATGGCGCTTCCGGTGATGGCCATGGTTCCGGCGACGAAAACTCTGGCAATCATGATGGTTCCGGTCGTGGTGGTTCCGGAAATCATGGCAGCACGAATGGTGACGGATCTGGCTCTGGTCCCGACGGTCATGGCGGCGTAGCCGGTGACGGCTCCGGTCATGGTCTCGGCAATGGTGGTTCCGGCGTGCTTGGTGCAGGTTCTGCTGACGGCTCCGGCTCAGGAAAAGGTGCCGGTTCCGTCTCCGGACAAGGTTCGAGGTCTGGCGCAAACGGCGGCAATTCTGCTGTTTCCAGCGCGGAAGGCAGCTCCAAGGGTGCTGGCGTCAAAGGCCAGAGCGCCAATGCTTCGAAGGATGGCAGTTCTTCGAGCAGCCTTGTTCCTACAGGCTCTGCCGTTATCGCGATTTTGGCGGTGGCGCTGCTGCTGCTCGTTGGCGGCTGCGTCCTTGTGCTCGTGAGCAAGAGGCATGCATCGCGTCGTGACTAAACCTGTCGGTTGTTGCTAAGCGGGGCTCAAGTGGAAACGGATACAAGCGTGTTCCATTTGAGCCCCGCTTTTTGTCATATCGGGGATAGGTAATTTGTCTGGTCCGGATTACTTCTTGCGGGGCCCATAATGCAGAGAAATGCAAAAGTTGTTGCAAGTCTCGAAATCGTTGGAATTCCGCCCTGTCAAAGACTTTTGGCAGGGCTTTTTCGCGTTCCTGCTGGGAGTGTCCGGGCGCGTTGGGTTACGTTGGAATTGTCGGAACGGTTGCCGGTGGTTCGGGCAAGAGTATTCGTTCGATATCGCAAGAAGCAGGGGCGATTTGAAGTACTCTTGAATGAGCGCATGGCAGCGAAGCGGAAGCAGTTATATGACGAGCAAGACGGAAGGGTGCGACGATGGCGGTGCAGATGCAGTTGGGCGGTCAGATTCGTGACCATCGTGAGGCGATGGGCTTGTCGCAGGACGATTTGGCCGGCAGGATCTTCGTCTCCCGCCAGACGGTCTCGAACTGGGAGACCGGCCGTACCTATCCTGATGTGCAGAACCTGTTGCTGCTGGGCAATCTTTTCGGCATCACGCTGGATGAACTGGTCAAAGGAGACGTCGAGAAGATGAACGAGGAAATCAAACGTAACAGGCGGAAAATCCTATTCTGGACGATCGTAATGTGGGTTTTGTTCGCATTTTGCGTCGTATACGCCTTTGTTGACGCTTATACGCGCGGGCGATATTGGAACAAATGGTGGAGCCTTATCGTTATTCCTGTGGCTTTCGCCGCTGCCGGTTCGGCCGTTCATTGCGACAAATTGCAGAAAAAGCTCGATGTCATAACGTTCAGGGAGCTGCTGGCCTATGTTTCCGGCAAACCCGTGGACCGCACCCATCGCAACAATGTTGTGTCCATCGTTGCAGGCGTGCTGCTAGTCGCGCTTTTCATCGGAGTCTATATCTGGCTGAGTTGGTGAAGTGGTTATTATTTCAGCAAATAATCCTTAGCCGAGACGAACCGGCCGTTGGGGGTGCGGAAGCTGGAGCCGCCTCGGTAGATGACTTGCCGCTGCTCGATTGGGATATCAAGGTCCCGGCCGACGGTTTTCAAGTGACGGAAGAAATCGTCACGCGGGGTGATGCCGGACTTGATTTCAATAAGCTGCGGCGAAACGGAGTCGGTCATGTCCATCAGGTCGACTTCCACGCCGTTGGAATCGCGATAGAAATAGAGCCTCGATTCGCTGTTGGCGTTGAATCCGCGCTTGAGCGTCTCCTCGATGATGAGGTTCTCGAACACGGCTCCGCGCTTGGGGCTTCTGACTAATTCGTCGACGTTGCGGATGCCAAGCAAATAGCAGAGCAAACCCGTGTCGTAGAAATAGAGCTTCGGCGTTTTCGTTAGTCGCTTCCGAGCGTTTGAGAAGTACGGTGGCAGCAGAAACACGATATAACTGGCTGCGAGGATATTCAGCCATTCTTTCGCGGTGTTCAGCGATATTTGTGATTCTCTGGAGAGATGCGTCGTGTTCAGTAATTCACCGGAACTCTGTGCACAAAGCCTCAGGAACGTCTCGAATGATGAAAAATCGCGAATATTGGAAAGCGTACTCACGTCGCGGCGGACGTATGTTGACAGATAGCTTGAATAGAACGTCCCTTCCGGTACGTCAGTTTCGTAAAGGTGTGGGTACCCGCCTCGGAAGGTGAATTCGTCGACGCTTGGAACGCTTGGAACCCCTTGGGCTTCTTTGTAGCTGAGCGGCAGTAATTCCAGAATCCCCACTCTACCAGCCAATGATTCCGTGATGTTTTTATTCATTAGAAAGTTCTGTGATCCGGAAATCAGATATTGTCCGGTCTCGTGGCGCTCATCCGAGACTGCTTGCATTTCTGGGAACAAATCGGGCGCGTATTGCATCTCATCGATGAATGAGTGTACTGGTTGCGTGACCATAAACCCTTCAGGGTCTGTATTGGCCGAATCCCGTAAGCGTCCGAGTTCGAGATTGAGGTAGGTGTAGTCGGGAAATGCGTTGCGGAGCAAGGTTGATTTTCCTGATTGGCGTGGCCCCATGACGGAGACGATAGGGAACCAGGTTGCCATTTTCTTGACTTCTTCAGTGAGCAATCGAGGAATCATAATCGCGCTTTCTTATGATGATCTGTCAATTCGAATTATGTAAATCTGTCAGTTTAGGTTATGATAATCTATCAATTCAAATTATGCAAATCTGTCAGTTCAGATTATGATGATCTGTCAATTCGAATTATGTAAATCTGTCAGTTCAGATTATGATAATCTATCAATTCAAATTATGCAGATTGACGATTAGAGCTTATGCAAATCTGTCAGTAGAAATTATGTTAATCTGTCAGTTCAAGTTATGCAGATTGTAAAATTCAAATTATGCAAATCTGTCAGTTCAGATTATGTGGATTGTAAAATTCAAATTATGTAAATTGTCAACTAGGGCCTATGCAAGTTGTCGGTTTCATTTTATGTAAATTGACGGTTTGAGATTATGTGATCTGTCAATAGGTGATGGTTACTCGTGACAGACATATCTCTAAATCGTTGGAATTCAGCCATGTCAAAGACTTTTGGCAGGGATTTTTCGCGTTCTGGCTTGGTGCGTCCGGGCGCGTTGGGTTACGTTGGGATTGCCGGAACGGATGCCGGCGGTTCAGGCAAGAGTTCTCATTCGGGATTGCAAAAAGCAAGAATGATTTGAAGTACTCTTGAATGGGTAGGCGGCAGCGAAGCAGCTACATGACGAGCAAGATGGAAGGGCGCGACGATGGCGGTCGAGATGCAGTTGGGTGGTCAGATTCGTGATCATCGCGAGGCGTTGGGCCTGTCTCAGGATGACCTTGCGAGCAAGATTTTCGTCTCGCGTCAGACGGTTTCGAATTGGGAGACCGGCCGCACCTATCCCGACGTGCAGAACCTCCTGCTGCTGGGCAATCTTTTCGGCATCACGCTGGACGAACTGGTCAAAGGAGACGTCGAAACCATGAATGAGGAAATCAAACACAATCGGGAGCAAATGCTCCTTTGGTTTGCGGTGTCTTGGGTCTTGATTGCTATATCGGTGGTTTCGTATTGTATTTTCGCGATCGTGCCGCATGCCAATGGCGAAAGCCCGGTAGGATGGCTTAGTTCTCTGGGCTGTTTGACTGCCGCGTTGGGGCTTGGTGCTTCGACGCGTCTCGGAAAATTGGAGAAAAACGTCGATGTGAAGACGTTCCGTGAGCTTGTGCAGTATTCGACGGGTCAAAAAATCGACCGCACCCATCGAAATGACATCCTTCCTAAGGTCATCTCGGTCATCATCGTTGTTCTCTATGCGGCCGTCCTGATTTTGAACGATATCGTCTGGAGATAGCTCGTCTGTTTTTCTGCAGTTAACAAGAAAACTTATACAGATTGACTAATAGGACTTATGCAAATTGATCAGTAGCTTTCATGAAAATTGTATAGTTCGAGGATTGGATAGTATATATTGCAACGTTTAGTGACATTCACCGGATTCAAACGAATCGTGATTCCCGCGTCTCTAAAAATAACATTGCTGCTGTTCGATTTGAAGAATTCTGTATTTTTTAAACGAAGTGACCCCGGAGTTTCATGATGTTTCGCATGAGTGACTTTCACGGGGCCTTGCATGTGTGAGCTTGTTTTTAGTCCGTGTCTCCAGTCTCATCGCCGTTGTCATCAAAGTCGATTTCAGCTTCAGATTGCTGATAAAGTTCAATACCGGTATTCATGTCAATTTCGTTCACAATCCATGGTTCAGGTTGCAGCTCACACCTCTGAATGAATTCACGGATTCGATTGCGTCCTTTCATCTCTTTCAGGGTCACCACGATTCCAAATCGTAGGTCTCTCTTTTCCTGAGTGTCAGAACGTGTTGTTGACCGTATCTTGAATCCCCAATATGGTTGTCCTAAAACTTTTCGAGGTATAAAACGGCTTTTTTCAACATCGCCCAGATGCTTGACATTGTCCCACTTTCGATACAGTTTACGTGCCGATCCTTCATATACGTTCGCTCCAGGGTCGCCTTGGACGTTTTGATCAAGGGAATCGACGCCGTTTTGCTTGACTCTTCCGAAATGGAAATCGAGCTCGGTGTCCGTGTAGTCCACTCCTTGCTGTCGGCTGCATTTTGGGAAATAGCACAAAGTTGCACGAGCAGTGTATTGATATTTGTCATCTGTTATTGGAACCGGGATGCGATAGTTTGATGTTTCGAAGGTTTTAGCTGTGTCTTCTATGACAAATCGTATTTCGTTGGATGGGGTTTTTAATATGTCTTGAATTTTCCGCGGGACGATTCCGTAGCCGAGTTTTGTACTGTTGGTATTGACGCTTCCCCATGCTGAAGCTGAATCGATAAGGAGTGCTTTTGCTATTTCACGGGACAATCCCATGGTTTGTATGAGAAAAGCCATTTTCCTGGCAATCCAAGGTGCCGCAAACGAGGTTCCGGCAGTTGTAGTGATGCCATCGGGCGAATAAACTGCCATGCCATCTGAATTGTCTCCGCCAAAACAGGAAATGTCTGGTTTCCTGAAGAATTGGAGGACAGGACCTTCTCGTGTATAGCTTGCAGGTTCGTTGAGGCTTGATGAGGAATTGACAACAATTGAATTGATTGAATCTGCCGGTGAGCCTATTCGTTTTGGACGGTTTGGGTCGTCTCCTAGTAGTTTGTTAGTGCCTGCAACGACGAAAACCACGTCATAACGATTTTGCAACTCATCAAGGAGTGCTGCTTCTGGAGAGATGAAGTTTGTGGGTGCTTCATATATGGAGCCTAGGCTTAAATTCCATACTTTAATATCTTGATTTTGAGCAACAATACCTTGGATTGACTTGAATATAGTGAAGGAGCTGTTCTTGTCAGCGGTTGCAACGGCAAAATGTCGTACGCGGAAACGGCCACAACCATCATCAAGTTCTGGATTTAAACGTGGTCCGTCAACGATGATTGATGAGACTTCGGTACCATGGCGGTAGTCTCTTTGATCTTCATCGAATTCTAGATTGAGCTCGTCATGGTATTCGACCCAATCCTTGAAATATACGGTTTTGTCGAAGCATGTATCAATGACGCCGATGATGGGTTCATTGTGAGGCTCTGAAATTTCTAGTGTGGAACGTTGTCCGTTTGTACTCTTTTCGAATTTGAACTCTGTAATATCCTGTAATGACATGGCGATGAGATATGGGGCTTTTGTCCGGAGGATATCATATTGATCCGGCCGCAGATTTATTGTCGTCTTGTCAAGAAGGTTCGCGTCGATAATATCGAGGCCTAACTCATTAAGAAGTTGCACGGTTTCTTTTTTGGTGTCATAGATAGTGACCAAAGATGAACGGTTATTTTCTGGCGCTTCATTTTTGACGCCGAACCTGCCGATAGCATGTACATCGCAAATGATTTGCGCAAAAGACGACTTGCTCAGGCCGAACCGGCTTGCCGATGTCGATAGGCCGTTTTTAGTGATTTCGCTGAGTTCAGTATCAGTTATTTCGTTGCCGTACTCATTGAGTGTATCAACACAGCGTTGCAAGTCGGTGATTGTCGACTCAATCGCTGTTAATGGCACGCAATACGTGATGACGTGGTTTGGTTTCTCTTTTGGCCCTTCAAAGGTAGCTCCAACAATTGAAGTGCTTGCGAGGTGGTTCGGGTAAGAAAGCAGTTTTTTAATTCGATTGCTTTTTGCTACGACAGTACGGTAATGAACTTCGACGAGTGGATCGATGTTTATTTGTCGTGTCTGCCAGAACTTGAGCACTGAAAATAGCTGCTGCTTTTTCTGGAGTATTTCATCGGTAGTCGCTTTTGTGTGAGCGGGCAGGTGCGCTGGTCCAGGTGCCGAGCCATTTCCGTGATGTAAAGTGCCCTTAAGGCGAAGGATGTTATTCATTCTTACCTCTCCTCGTTTCTCGCGATACAGTGCTTCTTGGGATACCCGTTAGTGTTTCTACTTCCCGCACAGTGAAACCTTGTGCCCTGAGTTTTTGAGGGTCGGTAAGTACGGCGTTTCCGTTTGGTATTAATGAGGTATAGATTCGGCGGAGATAATCGAATTCGTCTCCTGGTTTGCTGAACGCAATCGAAGAGCGAATGATGTTTTTCATCTCGCCGGGATAGGGAAGTTTCGGCGCGAGATTCATAATTTTTTTAAACAGGCGGATGTTCTTACCGATAAAGGAGAATTGTCCTGCATATTCATTCATGATATTTGTGGCGACATCAGATAAGTCACTTTTCGTGTAACGTCCGAAATCAATAACCGCATCAAATCTGCGAATAAATGCCTTGTCGAATTTGCTAAACAGATTAGTGGTTGCGAATAAAACGATGTTCTCAGGCAGGTTGTCCATCTGTGTAAGCAATGTCGAAGTTGCTCGACCCATTTCGCGCACGTCATGGGAATCTACGCGGTCTAGGGCTAATGCGTCAATCTCATCAAATAGAATTACCGTTCTATCCGGTTGTGTGAAGCTGTTGATTTCCGCAAAGAGGCTGGTAATATTTTTTGCAGTTTGGCCGAGTCGGCTATCAATCATCGCGCTGAAATCAACAACGTAAAGTTCGCGCTGCAGAATTGATGATATTTGTTTAACCGATTCGGTTTTACCGGTGCCTGCAGGGCCGTGGAAAAGAAAGCGATGAATGCCAACGTTTCGACCTATAGCGTTAATAAGTCCTTGAATATCCTGTGCTATGGCTGTTGGTAAAGGTAACGATGTTTTCACAACCGGCAATTTGTTGAGAAAACCTGAGTGAACATCGGATTCTGTCGATTGTGGTACAAAAGTGTTTGTGCCGGAAAGCAGCGCTATGATGTACTCCGCTAGCTGAGAGTCTCCGGAGTGATCGAAATCTTTGGCAATGTTGTATGCTTCGTTTCTGAATGCGGCATCGTTGTGCTCTGAATAATATCTGATGAGATTGAGCACGTCGCGTTTCTTCATGACTTTCACCTAATTCTTGAGGTTTGGAACCATCTGTTAGCTAACAAGGATTATAGCATACTTTTGCAAAGTTTTGTCCCAATATTTAAAATAATGTCCCAGATTATATTTTTGTGATATCGTTATGCCAGCGACTTGTCATGCTGCAACAAGTCGGATAATAAAAGCTTCGGCCTGTTCCAGCAGGCCGAAGCTGCAAAATTGGCTTATGCTGTCGGGCGCGTTTAAGCAACTGTAACCGTATAAATGCGTTGTGGCAAAGGGATGATGGAATCTTTCAGCCCCTTCCGGCTTCATAAGCTTTTGACTGATAGGAGTCAACATGACAAAAGTATATAAGCCTGGTGAGGATAATCATCAACCTGGTTCTTATATAGAGGTTGGACCGAGGGGAGGGGCTGTGCCGAATCCCCATATTGTGACGATAGGGAATGGGGATCGTCTCCCTCCAACCCAACAGCCAGGCCATGGTTGGCAGCATCGGTGATTAATGTGTGCTCCGCCCAATGGGCGGGGCCGCATGTCGTATCGAACTGGAATCAAGTTGATTAAGGCCTCTATGTGGCGAATCGATGCTTATGCGTGAGTTTTCAGATTTCTACCAAGGTATGATTTTTTTGATTTATCTGTTAAATCCTTGAAATTCCAGCGTTTCATGGCTAATAAATCTCGAATTTCAAAAACTTGAGCCAAAAAGACTCAAGTTTTTTCTCAATTTTGGGAATATAATTTGACAATACAAAGTTGAGTGAAGTAGGCTCAGGTTTTGGAACATCAATCAGGTGCGAACCTGGATGCGGACCGCGACAGGAAACGAAAGTCTCGGCGCGGCTTCCGGACCCGAGCGAACAGATGTGAAACGTAACGAATAAGGAGATACGAATATGGGACGTGCAGTAGGTATTGATTTGGGTACCACAAACTCTTGCATCGCAACGCTCGAAGGCGGCGAACCCACGGTCATCGTGAACGCCGAGGGCGCTCGCACCACCCCGTCGGTGGTCGCGTTCAGCAAGTCCGGCGAGATTCTCGTCGGCGAGGTCGCCAAGCGTCAGGCTGTGACCAACGTCGACCGCACCATCAGCTCGGTCAAGCGCCACATGGGCACTGACTGGTCGGTGGACATCGACGGCAAGAAGTGGACTCCGCAGGAGATTTCCGCACAGATTCTTATGAAGTTGAAGAGGGACGCCGAGGCGTACCTGGGCGAACCGGTGACCGACGCGGTCATCACCTGCCCTGCATACTTCAACGACGCACAGCGTCAGGCAACCAAGGACGCTGGCAAGATCGCAGGCCTCAACGTGCTGCGTATCATCAACGAGCCGACGGCTGCGGCACTGGCTTATGGCCTTGAAAAGGGCAAGGAAGACGAACGCATTTTGGTCTTCGACCTCGGCGGTGGCACCTTCGATGTGTCCCTGCTGGAGATCGGCAAGGACGACGACGGCTTCGCCACCATTCAAGTGCAGGCCACGAACGGCGACAACAAGCTCGGCGGCGACGATTGGGATCAGAAGATCATCGATTGGCTCGTGGGCGAAGTCAAGAACAAGTACGGCGTCGATCTGTCCAAGGACAAGATCGCTCTGCAACGCTTGAAGGAAGCCGCGGAACAGGCCAAGAAGGAACTTTCCAGCTCCACCGAGACCAACATCTCGATGCAGTATCTGGCCATGACCCCCGACGGCACGCCTGTCCACCTGGACGAGACGCTGACCCGAGCACACTTCGAGGAAATGACTTCCGACCTGCTCGGCCGTTGCCGCACGCCGTTCAACAACGTGCTGCACGACGCGAACATCTCGGTTTCCGAGATCGACCACGTGGTCCTCGTCGGCGGCTCGACCCGTATGCCGGCCGTCAAGGAACTCGTCAAGGAACTCACCGGCGGTAAGGCCGCGAACCAGTCCGTCAACCCGGATGAGGTTGTGGCGGTCGGCGCTGCGGTGCAGTCCGGCGTCATCAAGGGCGACCGCAAGGATGTCCTCTTGATCGACGTCACCCCGCTTTCCCTCGGCATCGAGACCAAGGGTGGCATCATGACCAAGCTCATCGACCGCAACACCGCCATCCCGACCAAGCGCAGCGAAGTCTTCTCGACCGCTGAGGATAATCAGCCTTCCGTGCTGATTCAGGTCTATCAGGGTGAGCGCGAGTTCGCCCGCGACAACAAGCCGTTGGGCACCTTCGAGCTGACAGGCATCGCTCCGGCTCCGCGTGGCGTCCCGCAGATCGAGGTCACCTTTGACATCGACGCGAACGGCATTGTGCACGTTTCCGCCAAGGACAAGGGCACCGGCAAGGAACAGTCCATGACCATCACCGGCGGATCCGCCCTCCCCAAGGACGAGATCGATCGCATGGTCAAGGAAGCCGAAGCCCACGAGGCCGACGACAAGAAGCGCAAGGAAGACGCCGAGACCCGCAACACCGCCGAATCCTTCGCCTATCAGATGGAGAAGATGGTCAACGACAACAAGGACAAGCTTTCCGATGATGTCGTCAAGGAAGTCACGGCCGATGTCAACGACCTGAAGGAAGCCCTGAAGGGCGACGACATCGACAAGATCAAGTCCGCCCAGGAGAAGCTGACCACTTCCTCGCAGAAGATCGGTCAGGCGCTCTATGCGCAGCAGGGTGCCGAAGGTGCCGCTGGCGCCGCGGGTGCCGGTGCTGCCGGTGCGGCGGGCGCAGGTTCCAGCTCGTCCTCGTCCGATGACGACGACGTGGTTGACGCCGAAGTCGTTGACGACGACGATGACAAGAAGGACAACAAGTAATCATGTCCGGGTTCGATAAGGACGACTATCTGAAGGATCTGCCGGATCCCGACGACGCATGGCTCAACTCCATGGCTGGGTTCGATGCGCCGGATGCAGGATTCGGCGGATCCCCGGATGGGGCCGGTTCCGCCGAACCCGAGCAGACTAGCGCCGGTGAAACCGGCGAAAAGGCGGGTGAAACAATGAGCTCCGAACAGTCGAATAACAAGGCCGACGACGAAGCGAAGCAGAACCCACAGGGTGCCGCCGCTTCAGCTGCCAACGACAACGACAATACGAATGCAAGCAACGGTTCCGCGCAAGCGGGTGCAAATACCGGCCAGGCTGACAACAGTCAAGCCAATGCTGCCGGTGCCGCGGCTGCCGCCAACGCTACTAACAGCGACAAGCAGACCGGTGACGGTGACGCAGACAAGGCAACCGGTGACGCAAGTAAGGCGGACGCGACCGACGCTGCCGATGGCAGGGACGGCGACAATACGCTGACACCGCTCGGGCAGGCGAAGAAGGAAGCCGCGGACTATCTCGATGCGCTCCAACGCGAGCGTGCCGAATTCGTCAACTTCCGCAATCGCGCGAAGAAAGAGCAGGAGATCTTCCGCCAGCACGGCATCATCGATGTGCTGACCGCGTTGCTCCCAGCTCTCGACGACATCGACCGTATCCGTGAGCACAGTGACCTGGACGATTCCTTCGCCGCTGTGGCCAACAAGATCGACAAGGCGTTCGAGAAGTTCGGCGTGGAGAAGTTCGGCAAGAAGGGTGAAACCTTCGATCCGACCAAACACGAGGCGATCCTCCACAAACCGGATGCCAACGCGACCGAAGAGACTGTGGACACCGTCGTAGAGGCGGGCTATCGCATCGGCGACCGGGTGATCCGGGCCGCCCGTGTGGTGGTGGCTTCCCCGAAGGCCTAGCGGGTTCCCGTAACGACGTAATACGTAGAGTGCGATTCCCCGCGTGGCCGGAGGGTCGCACTTATCGTTTGTGAAGTCGTTGCAGGAATGTACCGGCTTAGGGCCCGAAAAGGAGGGCAGTGATATGGCTGAGAATGAATGGCTAGATAAAGATTTTTACAAGGTGCTCGGCGTCTCCAAGGACGCGACGAGCGCGGAGATCACCAAGGCTTACCGCAAGCTCGCGCGTAAGTATCATCCGGATCTCAACAAGACCAAAGAGGCCGAGGAGAAGTTCAAGGACATCTCGGAGGCCTACGACGTGCTCAACAACGCCGATCAGCGGCGCAAGTACGATGCGATCCGCCAGTTCGCGGGCGGCGGCGCAAGGTTCGCCGGCGGGTCCGGGCAAGGCGGGTTCGGCGGGGGAGCCTCCGACTTCTCCGACATCTTCTCGATGTTCGGCGGAGGTGCGGGCGGCCCCGGTGGGGTTCGCTTCTCGACCTCCGGCGGCGGTCCGACCAACTTGAACGACATCTTCTCGATGTTCGGCAACGCGGGTTCGGGCTCGCCCTATGGCGCCGGTTACGGCGGCGGGTCGAGCAGCTACCGCGAACCGCAGGAAGCGGTGCGTGGCGATGATCTCACCAAGAACATCACGTTGACGTTCCGTCAAGCGGTGAAAGGCGCGACCATTTCGCTTACGTCTGGTGGACGCAAGTTCAAGGCCCACGTTCCGGCCGGTATGAGTGACGGAAAGAAGATGCGGCTTCCCGGCAGGGGCAAGCATGGCTCCAACGGCGGGTCCGCAGGCGATATGTACCTGAAGATTCACGTCAAGAACGATACGAAGTTCAGCCTCGACGGCAACAACATCGTGATGCCGTTGCCGGTCACCATCGGTGAGGCGGTGGCAGGTGCCCGTGTCAAGGTGCTTGATTTAGACGGCAAGGAAGTCACGTTCCGCGTGCCGGCTGGCACGTCGAGCGGTACCGAGGTTCGCATCGGCGGCAAGGGTGTTCCTGGCCGTGATGGTGACTTGGTCGGACGCATTGAGATTCGCGTGCCGAGCAGGCCCACCATGGCGCAGAAGCACGACGCCAAGGAGTTTGACAAGAACTCTGCCGAGTTCGTGGACGAGGTGGCCAAAGAGCGCGAGTGATTCGTGCGGCTACGGCTGATGGCAGAGCCGGATAGAGATGAATGATATTCGGCTTGAATGTTGCGGAAATGTGGGTTGGCGGTCGGTTTGCTGTGAACCGGCTGCCAAACCTGACAATGAAATGGCTGGTTGAAGAACCGTTGGTTTGGTTCGGGCTCCGGCTGAAATGTGTGGTTGACGTATTGATTTAATGGATCGCGACGATTGGTCGTATTCATCAAGTCAAGCGATAGGCTGTTTGATTGGTCTATGCGTGACTATGTAGGAACGTTGCGGATAGACCAATCAAGCAGTTCCAGGTTGGCTAGGCAGTTTGTATGACAATGACGGATAAAGCAGTCAGCGTCATACGTTATGAATGAAGTGACAGACAGTAACGAGCGGAGGTGAATGTAATGGCTCGGATTTCTCGTGAAGTACAGGCGCTCTACGGGTTGTGCGCCGTCGCGCTGGTCGAGAAGCGCGCGGATCTGGACGGTGCCGACGACGTCGGTTTCGATATCGATCTGCCGGTGTTCAGTGTCGGTCGTGCCGCGCAACTGGCCAACATCCATCCCCAGACACTGCGTCAATACGACCGTCAGGGGCTCATCGTTCCGCAGCGTACGGAAGGCGGCGCCCGCCGTTATTCCCTGCGTGATGTGCATAAGCTTGCCGAAGCCCAGCAGATGAGTCAGGAAGACGGCGTCAACCTCGCCGGCATCTCACGGATTCTCGACTTGCAGGAGGAGAACCGCCAGTTGCGGCGCGAGGTGAGACGTCTTGAACGTCCGCGTGGTTCCAGTATTTTTGCGGCTGATCCTGAAGGCGGAATCACCGAGATCCAGCGCTCGCGCCAGGCCCGTCGCTGGCGTCACGAGGTGCAGGCCCACACCCGTGAACTTCCCGGCCGGCCGTACTATGTCAACCAGGCTGCCGATCCGTATGCTTCCGGTTCGCAGAAGCCATCAGACGAGGACGGAGCCGATCTGACGCAGCAGCAAAGCGTTCACAAGCCCCGTCACGCAGCCAATTCTGATGGCGATTCGCATTCCGACCCGTTCGTCGATCCCCGTTCACTGGTCGTTTGGGGCCACTATTTCGATTGAGATGGCGACCTAACTTCAGCTAGCCGGATCCTGCTTCGTATCTGGCTGCAGCAAAAGCAGACATAATAGGTATCCATATCAGCGATAGTGGCGGATTGATGTGTTTCAATCGAAGATTTGATGGCCGGTTTTGAGTCGGCTGTGGCATCTGAAGCAGTTGCTCTTGTTCAGACGACCATGCGGTTGCTGACGTACTGACGTTTCCAACTGGCCCTCAGCTCGCTTCTCTGAGCGTCTACAAGGATGTCGATGCGGGTCGATGCGGAGGTGCTTGAAATATATGTTAAGAAGCGGTTGCCGACCATTCGGATGCCATGACAAGTTGTCTGTGATGCTGTGATTTTTTTAGATGTCCCTTTTGGACTACGAATTAGAAGTTTAAAATCTTGATAGAGCAGGAAGTGCCGATCCGTTTCCGAGCAGCGCAATGAATGTCAAGCGAAACTGTTGGAATGGAACCGTTACTTGGGTTTCGCAGTCACCAAGGTGTTTGGAAAGGAATCAGCATTGCACAAGGATATTGCAGCGGATGCAAACAGGCGTTTGGGGGAATCAGGCGGCGCGCTTAGGGCCGTGCTGTGGGATTTGGATGGCACGCTGATTGATTCGGAGCCATATTGGCATCAGGCTGAGATCGATGTCGCCCGCGAGCACGGCGGCTATTGGAACGAAGGCCTTGGCTGGGCTTGCTCGGGCAAGCCGATGCCGGTGGTCGGCGCAAAAATGGTGGAGAATGGTACCAGGTTGCCGGTTGACCAGATCACGCGGTTGGTGATTGGGGGCGTCGAACGTATGGAGGCGGAACGCCTGCCTTGGATTCCCGGGGTGGAAGACGTGTTGCGTTCGTTGGTTGCGGCCGGGATTCCGTCGGTGTTGGTGACGACGTCACCGCGAAGCTTGGCGCAGAACTTGGTGAACAAGGCTCCGAAGGGTGCGTTTGCCGGTTTTGTATGTGGCGATGACGACTTGCCTAAGAAGCCGAACCCTGCGCCGTATTTGGCCGCGGCAAAGATCGTGGGCATCGATATCCCGCAAGATATCGCGGCAGCCAACGGCATTGCTGGGACTTCGTCTGGGCAGTCCGGCCGATTGAATGATGACGCTGAGTTTGTTGCTCCTGTTGCTCCTGTTGCGAATGCCACGAATAGTTTCGATAGTGCGAACGGTACAAATAGTGCAGGCAGCGTGAGCGGAGCTAACGGCATCGACGGTGTGAATGTAACTAATGGTGCCAATAACGCGAATAGTAATTTAGTGCATGCTGATTTTTATCGCGAAATGGCACAATGTGTGGCCTTTGAGGATTCGATGACCGGCATCCGATCGGCTGCGGCTTCAGGCGCCACCACCATCGCGCAAACCGGCTACATCAAGACAGACACCTCCGCCGGCCCCCAGTTCGCCTCGATCGGCAATTACGATGGCATGACCGCAGAGGTCTTGGAACGATACGTAGAGCAGCGTATCGCCGCGATGGACGAATGAAAAAGGGCTTCCGGCGAAACGCCGAAAACCCTGCTTGTGGAGCTGATGGTAATCGAAACCACGACCTCTTCGATGCGAACGAAGCGCTCTACCAACTGAGCTACAGCCCCATGTCCCAAGTTTTCACTCAAGACAACGTTACATATTCTAGTACAACCCAGTCCCAAGCACAATCCGGCGGGTTGTCATGGCCGTATCCGATTCAGTCTATGATTTCGAGATTATTCGAGCCCGGCTTTTTCGTTGCTGTCAGATTCGGAATACAAAATGCGTCATTTCCAGCACTAAGTGGGGTATAGATGCTGGTAACAACGCATTTAAAGTTTCTAAATACGCCTTTTCCAGCATAAATGTGTGTGAACTGCTGGAAATGACGTATTTAGGGTCAGACCGGCTACATGTCTTCGACGACCAGATAGGTCATGTCGAGCGGGCCGTGGACGCCGACGACCAGGACCATCTCGATGTCGCCGGTCGATGAGGTGCCGGTGATGAAGTTGATGTTCGAGGTCTTGAGCTTGCCGGACTTCACGGCGGGTTCGTAGTAGTCCATCGCCTGGCGGGTTCGCGCCACGATCTTGGACTTGCGGATGATGCTCAGGTAGTGCACCGGCAGGAAATGGAACGCGCGGCCCTGGCCGGGAGTGGTCGGGGCGGTGATGGTGCAGGATTCCGCGCACAGGAAGTCCGCGAAACCGATGGCCGCCTCCGAATGATTCGCGGCTTCGACATTGGCCTCGCGGCCGGCTCCCGGCACCCAAAACGCCGGCTTCGGGTCGAGCCCGTCGCGCCATTGCTCCAGTCCGAACGCTTTATAGTTTTCGTCGTCGGTCGGCAATAGCAGCGAGGGTTTTGCCGAAGGGGATGAGGCAGGCGAGGTAGTGGGGGCGGAAGCGGCGTTGAAGGCGGCTGTAGCAGCGGAGGCAACGGATGAAGCCGCGTCTGGCGCAGTGGGGCCGGCTGAGGTGGCAGGGTTATCGGAAGCGGCGGCAGGATCGTCTATCGTAGATTGCTCGGCAACACTTGAATCGGCGGGCGGGATGGCCTTGGCTGCGATGAACGCATTCAGCGCGGTCGGCAGGTCGGCCTTGGTCGTGGTCTGGAAGTCCACATGAACCGCCGGGGCGTTCTTGCGTGCGATCTTAAGCAGCTCGTCCTGATCATGCCCGGAAAGCGTGGTCTCAGGCAGATCATTCACAGGTTCGAGCGGATGATCCTTGAGTTGGTGGCGCGGGCGTCCGCTTTTTTGCGCCAAATAGTCAAGAAATACTTCACGATCCGTCATGGCTCAGTCCTTCTTTCCCTTGTGCGCGGCGGTGTTTTTCGACGGTGTGGTTTCGGCAGCGCTGCCCGGTGTCGCGGCGGCATTTGCGGTACGCTTCGGCAGTGTGGTTTTGGGATTGGTTCCCGCGGTTGAGTTACTGGCGACGGCCTGTTGCACTACCTGATTGCCTGAGGCGGAAGCAGTGGCGGCAGAAGCGTTGGGTGTCACCGGCGCGTTGCCGCTGTCTGTGGCATTCGCGGCTTTTGATCGGCTTGTCCGTCTTTTTGGTTTGCCGTGTCGCTTGGTGTTGGCGGGGATGGCGATGCCGTGCCGCACCGCGTTTTCGTGCGAGGTGTGGGCGAGTATATTGCCGGTGCCGGCCTCCTCGATCGATCCCAAGGCCACTGGCACGGTGGCGTCCGAAAGCGGCGTGGTCTGCTCATGGCCGACTTTGCGCGCCGAAACGCTGTTGTCAAACGAGCCGAACTCCGGGGTATTGGGGTTCTTGGCGAGAATCTCGCGCTGCGCCTTGTCCCATTTCATGTCGTTGCCTGCGGCCTTGTACTGCGCCGTCTTGCGCTTGTTGAACCAGGTGCGGAAGTTCTTGGAATGGGCCGGCGGTTCCGGCAGATCGCGGACCTTGGTCCATCCGCCGAAGACGAACGGCATCCATTCCTCGTGTTTGCCGTTTTCGTCGAGGTTCCGTGCGGTGTCCGGCACGCGCGTACCCGTGGACGAATCCTTGTGTCCCTTCTTTGCGATGGTATTCATCGTGACGTGATCAAAGGTCAATGCGGTGCGGAAGAGCGAGGAATGGCCGGTACCCAAGCCGATGACTTTCATCACGGTGTCGGCGATGAGGTCGCCCATGTGCTTGTCGTTCATTTCGACCTCGCGGTGCTTGAGCAGCAGCTCGTGCAGCGGAATCTTCACGGGGCAGGTCGCGGTGCAGGCCGAGCACAGCGAGCAGGCGTACGGCAGGTCGTGGAAGTCCGCGTAGTCGCCTTGCAGCAACGGCGAAAGCACGGCGCCGATCGGCCCCGGGTAGATGGAGCCGTAGCCCTTGCCGCCGATGTTGCGGTAGATCGGGCAGACGTTCAGGCACGAAGCGCAGCGGATGCATTGCAGAATCGGCTCGAAATCGGTGCCCAAAGCGTTGGAACGCCCGTTGTCGACGATGACCACGTAAAAGTCCTCAGGCCCGTCGGCTTCGTCGGGGAGCTTCGGGGAAACGAAGCTGCAGTAGGAGGTGAGCTTGGAACCGACGGCGGAACGGACCAGCATATTGTCCATCGTCTCGGCCTCTTTAAGCGTCGGCACGATGCGTTCCATACCCATGACGACCACCTGCGTGGGCGCGATGGCCATGGAAAGGTCGGCGTTGCCCTCGTTGGTGACGATGTTGACCATGCCCTGGTCGGCGACGGCGAAGTTGCAGCCGGTGATGGACATGTCGGCCTCAAGGAACCGCTCGCGCAGCACCTTGCGGGAGAAACGCGCCTCGTGTTGCGGGTCGTTGTCGCCGGTGTAGCCGATTTTCTGGAACAGTTTCTGTACCTGATCGCGGTTCTTGTGCAGCGCCGGGAAGACTAGGTGGGAGGGTTCGTCCCAGTTGTCGAGTTCCAGAATGAACTCGGCCAGGTCGGTTTCGGTGACCTTGACATCGGGGATCTTCAGCAGTGCCTTGTCCAGTCCGATCTCGGAGGTGACCATGGACTTCGGCTTGACAATCTTGTGCGCCTGTTTCTTTTTGACCAGATCGGTGATGAAATCACGCGCCTCGACGTCGGTCTGTGCGAAGAAGACGTGCCCGCCGCGTTTTTCGACGTTGTTAGCGAATTCCTCAAGATAATCGGGAAGATAACGGATCGCCTGCTGGCGAATCTGCTCGCCGAGGTCGCGCCACCCCTCCCAGT
Organism: Bifidobacterium sp. ESL0745; assembly: GCF_029433335.1. Lineage (NCBI taxonomy): Bacteria > Bacillati > Actinomycetota > Actinomycetes > Bifidobacteriales > Bifidobacteriaceae > Bifidobacterium > Bifidobacterium sp. ESL0745. The sequence goes on along the minus strand of NZ_JAQTHX010000001.1, from coordinate 1,715,193 downwards.
TGCCGAGTTCCGCACGTGCGGTTTCGCGCTTGACCCACTGCGCGTCCTGTGCGTTGGAGATGGCGCGGTGCGCGAACTTGTCCTTCTCGCTGGTCTCGACGCGCTTGACGAAATCGGGGTCGCCGTATTGCAGCATCGTGCCGGTCCTCTTGCCGGTGCGTTTGAACATGGTGCCGTCCATTTTGGTGTTGCTCATACCAAGGCCTCCTCATGTGCGTTGGAATGTTGAAGGGCCTGCAAGTCGATGGCCTTGCGTTCGTCGGCGTTGACATACTTGACGCGGCTCATGTCGACATTGCTGTTGAGTACTTCCGCCAGATGCATGATGGTGATCTTTTTGCCGAGCCGGTTAAAACGGCCTCCGATGTTCATCAGGCATCCCGGATCGCAGGAGATCAGCACCTGCGCGCCGGTGCTTTCGACGTCCGCCACCTTCTCGTTGACCATTTGCTTGGAGACCGAAGGCACCTTCATCGAGAACATGCCGCCGAAACCGCAGCAGTTTTCGATATGCGGCAGTTCCTGCACCTTGAGTCCCTTGACGTGGTCCATGAGAATATACGGGCTCTCGCGCTCGCCGAGCAGACGGGTCATGTGGCAGGAACGATGGTACGTGGCTACGGCGTCGAGTTCCGCGCCGGCGTCGAGCACACCGAGCACGCGGTAGAGGAATTGCGAGAACTCGTAGGTCTTGCCGGCCATCGCGTGCGCTTTGGCCTTGTATTCGTCATCACCCTTGGGCAGGTGGAATTGCAGTTCCTTGAGCATATTGACGCAGGAACCTGCGGGACCGACGATGTAATCGGCATCGACGCTCATCAGGGCGTCGATCTCGTTGTGCATCGTAGCCGTGGATTCCTTGACATACCCGCTGTTATAGGTGATCTGCCCGCAGCAGATCTGTTGCATCGGCATGTAGGTTTCACAGCCGAACCTTTCCAGGACTTCGACCATGGCTTTCCCGACATTGGGGAATATCAGGTCGACCAGGCAGGTGGAGAAAATCACTACCTTCATCTTGACTCCTTCAAGTTGGCCTTAGATGTTATTGCTTTCAGGCTCCTGTCGATGGCTTCTTTGCACGTATATCCAACGTTCCATACTCCATCAAAAATAACCTTTAATATATAACGATATACTTTGAAAACCTCAGAAAAGACGTGTTTTATCATAAAAGAAAAATTGTCAACGTGAACTTGCTTACAAAAGTGTATTAAATTAGAGTTATTCAGTGTTGATTGTTGCAACAAAATCGGTAAAAATGCTTGCAAAACAAAAGAATAAGGAAAATTGGGGAAGAATATTTATGATGTATATCCACGAGGAATAAAGGCTATTCTGATACCTAAATTACTATTTTATAGTAAATATGTCCCTAAATTTGGTGGATTTAGGCATTTGTAATTAACAAATCGATAAATAATGTACAAAAATATATAACGTTTGACATCTATATAATGAACGTTTGACTCGTTCGTTTGGTGGCTTTGGTGGCAGATCAAGGGTCGCGCGCCGTTTCGGGTCGGATTGGGCAAGGTGTCAGGGAGATGCTCTCCGTATGGTATCGACGAGATAGTTGCTCAAGGAATCCCTGAGAGGGGATATGGGTCTATCGGTGGCAATGAGGAATGTCGGTTTACTCGTGGACGAAGAATGCCGACTTATCGACCAGTGAGAGCCCGCCATAGGGCAATGGCTGGTTTGATGGACCATCTTGATGAGTCGGTGGCCCAATGGTCGGTGGTTGGACATTCGTGGTCCATCGTCGGCGGCCGGTGAGCCTGTGGCCAATAGTTGGTAGCCGGTGGCCGGTGAGCCAATAGCGGGTAGCCGGTAGCCGAGGGTTGGTAGTTGGCCGTCCATGTTCGGTGGCCAGATAGTCGTTAGCCGATACCGTTAGCCGATGGCCGGCGAGAGCTGACAGCCACGATGGTCGACAGTTGATCAGCCAATAGTTGATCAGGCGATCAGTCGGATATTTCGCTTTCCTCGACGGTTACGGACGCACTTTGCGTGGTGTCGACTCCGTCTTTCTTCTTCTTGCCGAACTTGGCCTTGGCCAAGCCGATGATGGTCGGCAGCAACGAAATCACGAGAATGGCGACGATGACCAGCTCGAAGTTGTTCTGGACCACGGGGATACCGCCGAAGAAGTAGCCAAGCAGGGTGAACAGCGTCGACCAGGTCAGCCCACCCAGCGCCGAGAACGGGGTGAAACGGGACCAGCGCATGCCCGAAAGCCCGGAGATGAACGGCATGAACGTGCGGATAAACGGGAAGAAGCGTCCGAGGAAGACGGCGAGCGGACCCCACTTGTCGATCATGCCTTCCGTCTTGGCGAGGCGTTCGGGGGTCATCGCCTTGACCTTGCCGCTTTCGATGATCTTGCGGCCGAAGAAGCGGCCGATGAAGTAGTTGCACTGGTCGCCGATGATGGGCGCGCTCCAGACAATCGGTAGCAGCGCAATCAGGGGGAGCGCGGATTTGCCGGTTACGGCGTCGGGCGCAGCGAAGAAGCCGGCCGCGAAAAGCAGCGAGTCGCCAGGCAGGAACGGGAAGAAGACGACGCCGGTCTCGATGAAGACGATGAGGAAGATGAAGCCGAGTGTGGGCGCCACCCCCATCGAGATCCAACCGGCGATGATGGTTCGAGGGTCTTTCAGAAGCTCAATGAGGAAGTGAATGAAACCCATGATGTCCCGTCTATTGATGGTGTTTTGGTATCGCCTTGATCCTAAATTCTTCAAGGTGTTGCGCGAATCGCGCTTTTGGGAAACTCAGTAAGCGTCATAGGGCGTTGGCTCGGCATCTGTGTGGGACGTCATTTGCCTTTGGCTTGTAAGATTCCCGACTTTGACCACTGTATCAGCCGCGGTGTGGGAAAAGCTTGGCATTGTCTGAGTTTTCCATGAATCTGCACAAATTTGGGGAGGGAAGCGACCTGCGTTTATAGGCAATCTGGGAGGGTTGTTAACCGCGAATAAAAATTGATACAGACGATATACGCAACGGTATGGAAGTGAGGTGATACGAAGCCGATCGGTGGGGCGGGATTCGTCTCTTGCCGGCAGGGGCAATACAGGCTAGTTGAGGCTGCTGTTGTTGTGTGAGCAAGCTTTCGATAAGAGGAAGCAGGGAGCCGGGATTTTTCGCCGGCTTTGTCGAATAGTCGGAATCGATAATTAATATTGTATGTGAATATAATGTGAATGTTTTCACGAAAAGTACAATGTAATATTTTCTGATGGTTAAAAACTTAGCATTTGTGATTGTTTGTTAGCTTGATTGTATATCGTTTGATAGAATTAATTTAATAGCTTGTCTTATAAACATTTTTCTATTTTAGTGATATCTTTTGTCGAAATTTATTATATCAAAATGATGTTAAAAATTCATTTTTTTGGTCAAAGTATATAACTGTTATTCATTTCATCATTAGGTTTTAGCAATTTTTCCCATGTACATAAAAAACAGGAGACTGAATACAACGTGTGTAATCGAAATTTATACAAAATTTCAGGTTATTGCGTCAAACGATAATCATTATGCCTCTTATAAGCCTTTGTCTAAAAGGTTGTAAGTGGTTTAATGAAGTAAAGTGATTTTTTGAAACGCGTCGGGCTGAATAAAAAAGCCGTTGTGTGTGTGAGCGGTGGTAGTGATGATTGTCCTGGTTTCGACGCCCGCCCAGCCTGAACTCGACGGTTACTTCAAACTGGTTACGTGGCCGATTACCGCCACACCGACCACGAGCGATCCCAGCTTCCCAATCAATGCAAGCGATCCGGACAACACCTCGACCCGAGATGTGCGTGTGGGGACCGCCATGGTACAGTCGGACGGAACTTGGAGCATGGACGACAATACGCAGATTAACCCGCTGCTTCAGGATCATGTGCGTTATCACGCTTGGCAGACGGAAGAGACCGGCGGGTACTTCGCTTTCCGGTACGTTCGTTCCAGCTTGATACATAAGGGGGCGCATGCGGAATGATACGTCCCTGTCGAGGTTCCAAAGAGGCGATGCATGTGGTACCGCGTTGCAGACCTAGCCCGAAGAGCTACAGCACCATAGGGATTTGATAACTTCATTGACCAAAACAAACAATATCTCAATCTTGTAACAGGGGATTGAACAAGAAAGAAAGGGCTAACCCAATTATGAGTAGCAAAAAGCTTCGCGCGCTGGCAGCAGGCGCGATTGCGGCGGCGACATTGCTGGCATTCTCGCCGTTAGGCGGCGTCGCCAATGCGGCGACGCAGACCATGCCGATGTCCGGTGCCACGGCGCCCAATATCGTCATCAACGGCACCGCGGGCAATATGCAGGGCCACAAGTTCGTGGCTGTGAAAATCGGTGACTATCTCACCGCCCAGTATGACGACACCACCCCTAACTCCAGCACCGGAACTCCTGGTACGTTGACCTCGGTTTCCGTAGGCACCACGGCAACAGCCAAGGCCGCCGCAACAGATGCTCTTGCAACCGCGAAAGGCAGCACCGCACCGGACACCGGCTATGACGGCAACCCGGTCGGTGAGGTCGCTTCGAAATGGCTTGGCTATGCCGCCACAGGCTCGCAAGATACCACGTCGAACAGCGCAAATGCGGCTTGGAGCGGCAAGCTGCGTGACTTCGTCACCGATCTGATGAAGAGCAACGCTCAGAATGGCTCGAACCAGAAGTTCAGTGATTTGGTGGCTGCCCAGTCAGGCAATCAGATCACGGCGGCTTTGGTCGGCGGTACCACGTACTCCGCGAGCATTCCGGTGAGCTCTCCTGGCATCTACGTCGTCGTCGATACGACAACGCAAGTGCTTACCACGGGAAGCACGGCTCTCAAGAACGCTATCCCGATGCTTGTGAGCACTGGCATCACCTACAACAGCAATGACTACACCCAGCTCGGGGCCATCACCCTGGGCAAGGTGGACATGAAGAACGATGTACCCTCGGTGAAAAAACAACTTGACTCATCGCAGGATAATTCGGACAATTCGATCGGTGGCAGATTGCATTACAAACTGACCAGTACGGTTCCGTTGACCACCGGATATGACCACTATCTGTTTGCGATGACCGATCATCCGGGTGTCGGCCTCACCTTTGATTCCAGCGTCACGCCTGTGGTAAAGGTTGATGGCACTACACTGACTGCATCGAATAATTACACCTTCAACCATAGTGAAGATGCTGCCGGCAACACAACGTATATGGTCTTTGATCTGTCGCCTTCCATCCGCAACCAGACCTATGGCAAGGATATCGTCATCACCTATGCGATGAAGATCAACGACCATGCGCTCAGTGGCCAGCCTCTGAAGAACGGTGTGACCGTCGCGTATTCCAACGACACCAACCACCAGTCCAGCACCGATAACGCGCAAACGGACAATAACGGCAACGTCGTCAACTGCGTGCCGACTCCCTCTTCTCCGAGTCCCTGCACCAACGGTGGCGTCACCAATGATGCCAGCCAAGATGGCACCAATAGCCCAAGCGGCGTCAATTCCTACTTCCGTCATTTCGATGTCATGAAGGTGAAGAAGGCCGACGGCACTGGCTTGGCCGGCGCTACTTTCCAGCTGACCAAGAAGGGTGACTCCACTCCGATCAAGTTCCTGAAGACCGCCAATGGCGCGTACAAGAAGGCTGCCGATCAGAACGAAACCGGAGCGACTGCTGATCTTGTGGTCTTCTCTGGCACCGCCGTCACGCCGGCACCCGCCGATAGCCCAAGTTCCAATGGTCAACTGCAGATCGACGGTCTCGCCGATGGCATCTACACGCTCAAGGAGACCGTTGCTCCCAGCAGCTATTCCTCCACGTTTTTGCCTTCCACGGACGTGCAGGTCGGCGGCAAGAGCACCGATCTTTCCAAGTCTCAGTTCGCGAACACGGCTGATGCCGTCTACGGCCTGATCGGCGCCACGAACACCGTCGCTTCCGGTTCCACCCCTGCGGCGCTGGGTGACGTTGATATGGCAGCCGGCAAGGCTGTTGTGGTCAACAACATCAACTCGATTTCCCAGCTGCCTCTCACCGGTGGCGTCGGCATTCTGCTGATGCTGCTTGTGATCGTGGTGCTCGCCATGATCGTCGCGGCGCTCGTCATGGCCCGACGCAAGCTGCGCAAGTGAGGCTCGGCTTTCGCAAAGGTTTCTGAAAATTACTTTTCGTTGAAACCTTTCCGAAAGCGATGATGAAATGAGAATGGCAAGAAGGGCGTGAACCGTAACGGTTGCGCTTTTCTTGCCATTCTCATCTGTTTGCTTCGTCGGGTCCGCCGATTCGGATTCGTGTGTTCCGATTGTGGTTATGCCAATCGTTGAGCGTTGTTTTTCAGGCATGGCGCTTGTGCGTTACCCTTGCCCTAAAGGAGACTTGTATGGTGTCGTCTAACGGCGATAAAGCGGGACTTTCGCTTGTCTCGGACGTTTCTTTCGCTGCGGTTTTGCGTGAGCCGGAAGAGGGAAAGAACCCGTTTCGCCGGGCGGCGGTTCTTGGCGTCGACGCTCTTATCGCCGTTTTCCTTGTGGCGCTTATCGTCGCCCTTGCGTGGTTCCCCGTGCGTTGGCTTTCCGATATGAACCTCGAACGCGAGATGACGGAAAGCAGCAATGCCCGTTTTGATTCCTGGCCGCAAGGCAAGATCGCTGACGAATATGCTAGGGCGCAGGCCTATAACCGCAAGATCGCCGAGTCCGGGCAGGCCACTCTGGGCGAGTTCGCCGACCCTTTCTCCAAAGGTGCCGACGCAGACAAGCCGATAAGTGAAAAAGACACCGATTACCTTTCCCTGCTCAACGACGGAACAGGGATGATGGGCACCATTCGTATACCCAAGGTTTCCGTACGAATGCCGATTTTCCACGGCACGTCCGAGGATGTTCTGCGTCATGGTGCCGGCCACCTTTACGGCACAAGCCTGCCGGTCGGCGGCCCGTCGACCAACGCTGTTTTGAGTGGGCACAGCGGCCTGCCGGGAGCATTGCTGTTCACCAGAATCGATGAGCTCAAAAAGGGCGATTTCTTCTATATTCAGACCCTGAACCACACCATGGGCTACCTGATCACCGGCATCCACATCATCAAGCCGGACGATACCCACCTCTACAAAATCGTTCCTGGCCAAGATCTGGTGACGCTGATGACCTGCACGCCTTACGGCATCAACACCGAACGTCTGATCATCACCGGAAGCCGCCGGTCCATCCCCGATCCGATTCCGGACCTCGACCATACCCAGAATGACGGCATCCTTAACGGCATCGTCACCGGTCTGGTCATATTCTTCGTCGGTGTGACCGTGACCAGAATCCGGCACAAGAAGCCGCGCCCGATTCGCCATGCGCTTGTCGGCGGACAGCCCCCGAGATTCTGGCAGCGTCGTCGCCGCGCTGCGCTGCACCCGACGGCCCGGCATGGTGGTAGCGACGGCCACTAAGCCGTCCGTGCTTGGTTTCCCCGTATCTGTAAGTCAATTGGCCGTCCCTGTCTGGTTTTTATGGAGTTATTGAAGCTTCTGCGTTGAGACCAGGCAAAGCCAGTAACGGGCCGCAGGCCGCCCTATACTAGACAAAATAATGAGAAACGTTCAAGAAACCAAAGTGATTGACATCTTGATAAAACCTCATCTATTCTGAAGCTACATATTTCGAAACGTTTCGACTGATTTCTTAAGATTGAGACGTTGAAGACGGGCCCGGCGGACCCGGCTTTACGTGCACGGTAAGGGAGGCGACGCATGGCAGGCATCAAGGATGTTGCAAAGGCCGCGGGCGTGTCCGTTTCCACTGTGTCCTATGTGCTTTCCGGCAAGCGATCCATTTCCTCGAAAACCACCGACAAGGTTCTCAAAGCCATCGATGAGCTCGGCTACATCCCCGACGCCAGCGCGCAGAAGATGCGTGGCCAGCTGAACCACATCATCGCCATCAGCGAACCGATGCACGAGGGGCTGAACCAAATGCAATACAGCACCTACTTCATGCAGTCCGCGTGGCAGGCCAGAAGCGCCGGTTATGATGTGTTGCTGCTGACAGGCCCCGATGCTGTGGCGGATATCGAACGTGTGACCCACAGCAACCTCGTCGACGGGGTGCTTCTACTCGACGTCGAACAGCGCGATGCGCGCGTGGCACAGGCGGCCCGCTATCACAAGCCGTGCGTCGCCATCGGCTTGCCGCAAAGCCACAAGGACTGTGCCTGCATCGACATCGATTTCGCCAAGATGGGGCGTCGAAGCGCCGACAGGCTTTTCGCGCTGGGGCATCGCCGGGTTGCGCTGCTGCGCGCCCAGGAAATCGACTACGAGCGCCATGCCGGTTATCTGTTGCTCTTCCGCGACGCGTTCCTCGACCGTGCACGACAGATTGGCCTCGACGTCTTCGAATCCGGTCCGGTCGACAACGCGACATTCGACGTCAGGAAATTCGTCACCGGTATGCTCGCCAAGACCCCGCGTCCGACGGCTTTGGTCAGCCAATCCGGCGTCAATATCCTCAACCTGACGGTCACCGCGCTGATGGCGGCAGGCCTGAAGGTTCCCGATGACATCTCAGTGCTTTCCTGCGGCACGTTCCTGCGCGACGAGCCGATGCGTCGGCCGGTGAGCGAGGAACCGTTCGAACCGGAACGGCTCTGCTCGATAGCCATGGGCTCGCTGATTTCCGCCATCGAGAACCGTCAGAGCATTGCCGGCGAAGTGACGCTGATCGATCCCAAATTCGTCGATCGTGGTTCGCTTGCTTCGGCTCCGGCGCAGGCCACGCAGAATGCGGGCCTTGTCAACGACGGGACACCGACTCCCGCTTCCTCTTCGGTTGCCCGAATCCAGGCGAACGAAAAAATCTCGACTTCAAGACCAATCGTTCCTTCCCGCGAGAGCAGGGACCTGGAAGGGGAGCTTATGGATTGATACCATAACAAACATTGAGTTTGAGTGAAGGACCAAGGCTTTGCCGGCCAGGCTTTCAGCGATGAGGGCCCGTGCGGCGCGTGGCTTTGATTCCGCCTTTCAATGGAGCAAGGAAACCATAGCGAAAACAAGAATGGTTTACTGTCCTGTTAATCGAAACGTTTCGATTATTGTTTGAATAATTTCATTCATCCGTGGAAGTTCAAGGAGGAAAGATGAAGATAAGGAAGATTGCCGCGGCGGCGCTTGCGGCGGTGCTGTCGGTGACGGCGCTTTCGGCCTGCGGGTCGAGCAACGCCCAGGACGACGCACACCCGCAAAGCATTTCGTTCTGGTACTATGACCTGCCTACCGCGGCCCAGACCGCGGCCTGGAAGAAGGCGGCCGACCAGTTCACCCAACAGACCGGCGTCAAGGTGAGATTCGAGGTCAAGTCGTTCACGCAGATCGCGCAGAACTCCAGCCAGTTCCTCGACTCGAACCAAGCCCCGGACATCATGGAGTCCAATCGTGGCAACGGTTCGGCGGGGATGCTTTCCTCGATGGAGCTGTTGAGCGATTTGAAGCCGTATGTCAAGAAATACGGTTGGGACAAGAAGATCACCAAGGCTGATGCCTCGATCGCCAAGTATGACGCGATGGGGATTATGGACGGCACCAAGTGGGTCGGTCTGCCGAGCTATGCCGAATACCAGCGTGTGTATTACAACAAGACGCTGTTCGACAAGTACGGCATCAAGATCCCCACCACGATGGCCGAATTCGAGCAGGCGTGCAGCCAGTTCAAGTCGCACGGCATCACCCCGATCGCTGCCGACGCCCAGGAATACGGCGTGATGTGGCTCTGGTGGTCGCTTGTGGGAACGAAGGCCGACAAGAAGTTCATCGATGACTGGCAGATGTACAAGCACGATGTCAACTGGAATTCCGAGCCGCTGACCTACGCCACCAACACAATCAACGACTGGGTCAAGAAAGGCTACATCTCCCGCAGCGCCACCGGCCTCAAGGCCGAAGACACCACGAACTCCTTCATCAAGGGCAATCAATATCCGATCTACCAGACCGGAACATGGAACCAAAGCCGTTTCGTCGACCAGATCAAGAACTTCGAATGGACTGCCGCCGCGCTGCCGGGCACCAAGATGCTTCAGGGATGCACGGGCAACCTGCTGACCATCCCGACCAAATCGCACCATAAGGATCTGGCGGCGAAGCTTTTGAACAACGTGCTTTCCGAGGAGAACCAGGACGGTATCGGCAACGCCGGCGGCATCCCGCTTGCGGCCAATATGAGCAAGATCACCAACGTGAAGAACCAGGAGATGATCAAGGAGTATTCGCAGTATTCCCAGAAGGGCGACCTTTCCTACTACCCGGATTATCCAGCGTCCAACCTGACCGACGACATCTCCGCACAGTTCCAGGAGCTTGTCAACGGCACCAAAACACCCAAGCAGGTGCTCGACTCACTTCACAAGTCCTACGACACCGGTGTGGTCGATATGGGCTTCAAGGACTAAAGCGGCGTCCGCTGTTACGCTTCGGCTCGATTCGTCGGACCTATCCGGCGGGTTGAGACCCATTGAAATCATCGCAATCATCAATCCAGCAGTTCATTACTTCCAAGGAGTTTGTAATGCAAACAGACAAAGCCAAGAGGCCCGCGATGTCGCGCCTGCCCGGCAATAAATCATCAAAATTCATTCCCTACCTCATCCCCGGCGTTCTGGGACTTGCGGTCATCATCATCGTCCCGTTCCTGTGGAACGTCTGCCTGAGTTTCACGCGTTGGCGCGGGGTCGGGCCGATGAAATTCATCGGAACCAAGAACTGGATCCGCCTGATGGGCGACGCCACGTTCTGGAAATCGTTCCTCAACTCGTTCTGGATCATCGTGGCCATCGTGGTCATCCCGACCATCCTCGGCCTGCTGATTTCCTCGGTACTGACCGATGTCATCCAAAAGAAATTCGGTTCCAAGACCGCGTCGTTCATCCGTGCGCTCTACTATCTTCCGCAGCTGCTGCCGGTGGCTGTCGCCGCGATCATCATGGGCTGGATCTTCCGCCCGGACGACGGCGCGATCAACGCGCTCATCGCCAAATTCACCAGCGGTCCGGTCGCCATCAACTGGCTCGGCAACCCGAAACTGGCCCTGCCAAGCCTGATGTTCATCCTCATCTGGATCCAGCTCGGCTATCCTATCGTGATATTCATGTCCGGCCTGCAGCGCGTGGACCCCGAGCTTTACGAAGCCGCGGGGCTTGACGGTGCGAACTGGTGGCAGAAGTTCCGCGTGGTCACTTTGCCGTCGATCATGCCGGAGCTCATGGTCGTCATCCTCACCGCCACCATCGGCGCGCTGAAGACGTTCGGCCCGGTCTATCTGCTGACCAAAGGCGGACCCGGCACCACAACGATCGTGCCGTCCTACTATTCATACAACCAATTCTTCCAAATCCATCAGGTCGGCTACGGCGCCGCCATCTCGACTTCGCTGACCTTGGTCATCATCGTGTTCTCCGTGGTGTTCACGATTTTCCAGGGCCATGTCGAGAAGAACATGGACGACTGAGGGGAGTGCAACATGTCTGAAGCAATTATGCCGGTGTCCGCTATGGGCGGTGTCCAATCAAGCGCGAAGTCAAGGGCCATCAAAACGTTGCGTCGCAACGCACGCATGGCACAGGCCGATGCGGGTGCAACGCAAGGTAATACAAACAATGTGACGACCGTCGTGCGCGACGAACACAGCCGGACCCAAGGCAAAACCGCCGAGGTAAGCCACAAGGCCAAGCACATCAGGTCGTGGGGCGATTGGCTGGCGCTGATCCTGCTGCTGGTCGGCGCGGTGATCATGCTCTTCCCGATCATCATCCTGACGATGAACGCCTTCAAGACCATCGGCGACTACAACGCCACCGGCCCGCTCTCCCTTCCGGCGCATCCGACGATGAGCGGCATCGTCGGTTTCTGGAAGATGAGCGACTTCCCTGTCAAGCTCGGCAACTCCCTGCTGATCTCGCTGATCGTCGCAGTGCTGGGCGTGGTGCTTTCCGTGCTCAACTCCTTCGCGCTCGGTATCGGCAAGGTCAAGGGCAACCGTTGGATCATCCTGGCGATCATGCTTGCGAACATGATGCCGCAGGAAGCGATGCTGTTCCCGCTCTATACGATGTTCAAGCATATCGGTCTGTACAACACGCAATGGGCGATCGTCGTCATCTTCACCGTCATCCAAAGCGCGTACGGCACCTATCTGCTTTCGTCGGTCTACGGAACGTTCCCCCAGGCCATCCTCGAGGCCGCAACGCTTGACGGCGCGACCCGTTGGGAGACGCTGTTGAAAGTGGTGCTGCCGATTTCATGGTCGACCATCAGCGTCCTGTTCGTCTTCTTCTTCGTGTGGACCTGGAACGAATACATGATCCCGATGGCCTTCCTGATGGACGACAACGTGCAGACCGTGCCGCTGGCGCTCGCCACGCTGCAGGGCCAGCACACGATGGACGCGACCACCTTGGCTGCGGCGTCGCTGCTGAGCATCATCCCGACCATCATCTTCTTCATCCTCTTCCAGCGTAAGCTCAACCAGGGCATTGTCGCCGGCGCGGTGAAGTAAGCGGTTTATCGGCCCGCTTGGCGGCTCGAATATGGCGCGATTGTATGTTTCCGCCATTTTGGGGCCGCTGAGACTGGCTGAGTGGCTTGATTATGTCGGAATTGAAGGTCCGACATTGGACTTGGCCTGATGCCAGTGTCAGATAAGCCAGTAAGAATAATGTTAAGTAAATTAAGGAAAGGCAAGATCGATGAACGGTGTAACGGCAGAAGCGACCCAAGAATATGGAGGTTATGGGCTTGGCATGATGGACGGGCTGGCAGCGGCTTCGCGCGGGCGCTCGCGGTGCGTCAACGCCGAGAACCCGACCGGTGGCAAAGGGGTGGCGGCGCGGACCGCCAGCAAACTCGGCCCCTCGCGCAAGGGGACGCCCTGCCTCGGCACCGTGCCGGCCGGCGAATCGGTGACGCTGATGGACGTCGACGGCCCCGGCGTGATCCGCCATATCTGGATGACCGTAACCGACAAGACGTCACCGACCGGCCCGAACGTCCTGCGCAACCTGATCCTCGAGTTCTATTGGGACGGTGAGGAGAATCCGTCTGTTGTCTGCCCGATCGGGGACTTCTTCTGCTGCGGGCACGGGCAGGATTGCCGCATCAATTCCATGCCCGTCATGGTCGCGCCCAACCGCGGCTTCAACTGCTACTTCGCCATGCCGTTCGAGCACGCGAAAATCGTGCTGCGCAGCGACCACAACGAGGACGTTCCGGCGTTCTTCTACCAGATCGATTACACCGAATACGACGCGCTTCCGGCCGATGCGATGCGCTTCCACGCCCAGTGGCGTCGTGAACGGGTCACCAAAAAGGCGCAGGATTACACCATTCTCGACGGCGTGCGCGGCCAGGGCACCTACGTCGGCACCTATCTGGCATTGACGGCGCTGGAAAGCCGCTGGTGGGGCGAAGGCGAGGTCAAGTTCTACCTCGACGGCGACAGTGATTACCCGACCGTCACGAGCACCGGCACCGAAGACTATTTCGGCGGTGCCTGGAGCTTTGCTGCTTTCGATGAAAATCACCACATGCGTGAGCAGACCTATTGCGCCCCGTTCGTTGGTTTCCCGTTCCGCTCCCAGAACTTGGCCGGCCGCGAAAGCGACTACTGGGATCAGGCCACGCCCGTGACCCGCGGCCTCTACCGCTGGCACGTCCCCGACCCGATCTATTTCGACCGCGATCTGCGCGTGACCATCCAGCAGATCGGCACCGACGAGGCCGGCCTGTTCGAACGTAGCGACGACGTGGCCAGCGTTGCGTATTGGTACCAGCGTGAGCCGCACACGGCGTTTGCGCCGATTGGCGATCGGCATTTCCGTCAGCCTCGGTGAGGTTGGATTGTCCGGTATCGATAAGTGAGCAATCAGGACTATCGGTACCGGATATTTGTAAGTGGGAATCGATAATCGTCGATATCGTAAATGAGATGTTTATTACCAATATGACCGTTTTATGGCTATTTATTGCCGCTAATCGGCGGGAAATCCTCTGAAAAATTCCTATGGGGCCGCTTCCCAAGGTGTTTTATAACAGCAATGTCATTTTATTTGCTGTATGCTTGCGTGCAGTAAAGAACGATGCACTGGATGCCCGTTCGACGATGGGATCACGGGCAATGCCATGGCGTACATGCACTCGATTGTCGGCAATCGTCGCAGGGCGGCATGCGATGGACGGCGAGATGTTGGAGGAAACCGTTGGATAGTAACGAAATTCGGAAACTCGATTTACAGCACGACCCGCTCGATGAAAGCCGTTATCCGATCGATCCTTGGAAATTCACCGAATACGGGGAACCGACCGCCGAAAGCGCGACGCTGTTTTCCCTCTCCAACGGCACCATCGGCGTGCGCGGCGAATCCAACGGGCCGCGAAATCTCGGCGACGGTACGTTCCTGAGCGGTTTCCATGAGACGTTTGCCATCCGTCACGCCGAAGAGGCCTACGGTTTCGCGCGTGTGGGGCAGGTCGTCCAAGGCGTTCCCGATACCGTCGATTTCAAATTCTCGGTGGATGGCAAGGCGCTCGCCGATGCGCAACAAGTCTCGCAAAGCCTTGATTTCAGGGACGGCACCGCCACCCGCTCGTACACCTATGACGTTGGCGACGGGGCAAGCCTTGACGTCGATATCGTCACGATGGTGTGCCTGTTCCACGCCGACCTCATGGCCACGACCCTGACGCTTAAGGCTCACGGACGGGCGATGAACGTCCATGTCGTGGGCTCGATGAACACCGATCACCCCGTGGTCTCCCGCGACGTCGATCCGCGCAAGGCCGATATGATCGCCGACGGCGGCCTGCGCAAGCTTGAGGTCGACGCCATTTCACGAGGCGTCGCCGATGAGAATTTCGGCGCTTTTCACTGTCTGCATTCCGGCCTGACAATGGGGGTCGGCTTCTGCCAGCAGGCGGACGGCGAAATGATTCCGGAGACGTTCGACGTCGACGTGCCCGACGGCGGCGAAAAGTGTGTGACGCGTTTCGCCGCTTATAATACGTATCCGATTAATCCTATCGGAATTGAAAGAGGGCTTCAGGTCTCGATCGACGGAACCCCGAATTCCGTCGAACTTGTCAGGCGTTGCGCACAAACCTTGCAGTGGGCCGTGGCCCAAGGTTTTGAGCGGTTACAGGAGCAGCAGCGCGAATGGCTGAGCCGCTTCTGGCGTGAATCAGACGTCGAGATCGACGACGGCGGCGACGGCCGTCTCCAGCAGACGATGCACTGGGAGCTTTTCGAACTGGCACAAGCCACCGCGACGGTTCCCAACGGCGTATCGGCCAAGGGATTGAGCGGTACCGGCTATTCCGGCCATTACTTCTGGGATACCGAAACCTACATCGTGCCGTTCCTTATTTATACGAATCCTGCGCGCGCCCGCGACATCCTTTCCTACCGGTTCCGCATGCTGCCGGCGGCCCGCAAGCGCGCCAGGATGATGAGCGTCGAGGGGGCGTTGTTCCCGTGGCGCGGCATCAACGGCGAAGAGGCCTCGGCCTTCTTCGAGGCCGGAACCGCCCAGTGCCATATCGATGCGGACATCGCCTACGCCGTCTGCCAGTATGTTTCGGCGACCGGTGACCATGAGTTTTTGGCCACGGAAGGCATCGACATTCTGGTCGAGACCGCGCGGATGTGGGCGAGTCTGGGCTATATGGGCTGGGACGGCACCTTCCATATCAACACGGTCACGGGCCCCGACGAATACACCGCGTTGGTGGACGACAATTATTACACCAACGCTATGGCGCAATTCAACCTGCGCAAGGCCGCGGACGCCCTCGAATCGCTTGACGGCGAAGAGCTCAATTCCGCGGTTCAGCGCCTTTCCATCAAGCCCGGAGAGTCGATGCGTTGGCGCGAAGTGGCACAGCTGATGAAACTTCCGTATGACGAAAAGCTTGGCGTCCATCTTCAGGACGACGACGTGCTGCGCCGCGAGCCTTGGGATTTCGAGCACGACACCGAGCGCCCGCTGCTGCTTCATTATCATCCGATGGTCATCTACCGCCGCCGCGTCTTGAAGCAGACGGACACCGTGCTGGCGCTTTACCTGCTCTCCTCGAATTTCGGCTTGGATGTCAAACGCCGCGATTTCGATTTCTACGACCCGTTGACCACGGGGGATTCCTCGCTTTCCGCGGCTTCACAGTGCATTCTTGCCGCCGAGGTCGGCTACGGCGATCTGGCGATGAATTACTTCCTTGAGTCTTTGTACGCCGATGTGGCCAACCTGCACAGCAATACTTCCGATGGCATCCATCTGGCTTCGGCTGGCGGGGTGTGGATGTCGGTGGTGGCCGGTTTCGGCGGTCTGCGCGACTCTGGCGGCAACGAGCTTTCGATCGATTCACACCTGCCTCAGGGCTGGGAGAGCCTTACCTACCGCCTTGTCGTCCATGGCACACGCCTGATCGTCACGATCGACCACGACGCCGTCTCGATTCGCCGCGTTTCCGGCGACCCCGTGACGCTCAAAGTCAAAGGCGAGCTCCGTACGGTCTGAGATTTTATTGATGTGATTGACTGAACATATCTAAAAGAACCGGCTGCCAAAGAAAAATCTGGCGGTCGGTTCTTCTTGTGATGAAAAGGCTGTTCACTACTTTACGAAATTGCGCTTGATCCACGCGGCCCAAAGGCTCGGCCAGATTTGGGCACTCGGCTCAATCTGCGCGGTGTTGCCGGCGGCAGCCGTCTCGGCGGTGGCCAGTGCCAGGCTGTGGGGGCCGTGCGGGAAGATGTGTGCCTCGACGGGCACACCCGCGTCGACGCAGGCGTTGATGAAGAGCAGCGAGTTCTGCACCGGCACCACGGCGTCGGTGACGGTCTGCCAGATGAAGGTGGTCGGCGTCTTGGAATCCACGTGCTTTTCGCAGGAGATTTCGTCAAGCATCTTCTGATCGGTTTTCTTCTCGCCGAGCAGCTTGTCGATCGTGCCGACGTGCGTATACTTGCCGGCGGTGAGCACGGAGTAGCCCAGTGCCAGGCCGTTGGCACGGACTTCGTCGGGATCATAGCCGTTTTCGCGCATCACGTCGTCGCCGGTGGTGGTCGCCATCGAGGCGGCGAGCTGGCCGCCGCACGAGAAGCCGATCACGGTGACGGCTTTGGGGTCGATGTGCCAGGCTTCGGCGTTCTCGCGGATGATCTTCATGGCTTCTGCGCCCTCAAGCATTTGCACTGGGTAGCGCGATGGGGCGATGGAATAGCGCAGTATGAAGGCCTGAACGCCCGCGCCCACGGCCATCATCGCGATGGGCTCGGCCTCGCGGTCGGTTACCTTGTTGAATCCGCCGCCGGGGAAAATGAGCACCGCCGGACGGCGACGGTTCGGATCGATTTCCGGTGAATTGTCGATGATATAACCGGTCAGTGTCGCCTCGCTGCCGTCGATGCCTTTAATGGTTTTCGTAATGTATTGCATTTGTGCCTCTTTTGATAATCAGCGGTCGTTCTGTGGTTATTAATATTCTGCCAGACCCACCGATGTCTACTTCCGGATTCTAAGAAGGTTGCTCGACGGTTTATGGGATTTATACGGGGAGTAATTTCAACTATAGAAAAGTGTTAAAGCCGTCAACGAGAATATTGGACCCGCGACATTCAACATTTTCCAATCTGGCGGTTTTCGATAAAAATATTTTGGCGGGCTCAACGTTGATTGAGTCCGCCAAAATCATGATCAATGATTATCCTGCACAGTTTTAACTGTCACTGCTGTGTATCGGATGTACCATCTATGATGCTTATTTTGTCTCGACGGCCATGGAAACGACGGATGGTTGCGATTTCCGCGAGTATGAGCAGGATCGCGAGTATCGCTACTACAACGTACGTGGCAATTTGCCATGAAGGCGTCTGCATTGCAGGTTTTCCGTTTTCGTATTTCCAGCTGGTGACGGCTGTGTAGAGAATGTTGTGAGAGGCTCTGCGCATGGCTTTGACCGAGGTCGCCGAATGGTCGGTGATGTGGTTAGTGGTGTCGATGATAGTGAGCATCGCATCATTGCCCGCGCGGACTTCCTGATCGCCGACCTGATACCCGACTCCGGCGAAGGTGTCGGTTATCACGAATCCCTTGAATCCCCATTCCTTGCGAAGTACATTCTCAAGGAGGTTGGGATTGGCGGCCACATAGGTCGGTCCAAGGTAGTTCAGCGCGGTCATTGCGGCATGGGCGTTGCCGAGTTTGACGGAAAGTTCGAACGGTTTGAGGTAGATTTCGCGGATCGATTGTTCGTTGGCCCATGTCGCCAGCATGCTTGACCGGTTCGTCTCCTGCTCGTTGACGGCAAAATGCTTCATGAACGCATAGACACCCTTGGATTGTGCGGCTTTGATTTGAGCGGCGGCAAGAGTACCTGCCAATAGACCGTCTTCGGAGAAATACTCGAAATTCCTTCCGCCGAATGCGCTGCGATGGATATCCATAGCGGGGGCATACCATCCGGTCACATTCATGTCATGTGCCATGTCGCCGATCAACCTGCCGTAGCGACTTGCGAGATCGGTGTTCCAAGTGCATGCTACGGAAGTGGAGGAAGGGAATCCAATCGATCCTACATTGGTGAAATTGTTGTTCAGGGCTGCTGGACCGTCGGCATCCGTCAATTCGATTTTGCCTACGCTCTTGATGGCTTTCGTCCCGTATCCGGCTTGGGAAATCAAGGTGTCCATATCGCTGAAGCTCATTTGGTCGAGCAACTTGTCCCATAACGGGTCATCGTATGATTTGCCGCGCAGTTGGTATAGCTGCACTCCGTTTTTTGCACCCATGGTAGGCATTTTGTCGGATTTGTCGTCCTGAGCTTTCGGCCGGTAATTGGATGCGTTGATGAATTTCGCTTTCAGGTCTGAGGGCATCGTCATGCTGGTTGGGGCGGCGGTGGCCTGTTGATAATTGGCGAAGTGATTGGCACGGGACAAATATGTCACATGCCCTGTGGCGTCGTCGAACTGATTGGTCGCTGCGGTTTTATCAGAATCGCGCTTGTGATCCTTCCCGTATATTTGGGTGTCGGACACGTTCACGGTCTGCGTGGCGATCGGCTCGTGCGAATCAGAACGGATGGACACTTGATAGTCTCCGGCTTCGAGAACATAGCCTTTGGTTTTTGCCGAGTCGTAGGATGCCATATCCTGTCGATTGAATGACACATGTATCGTTTGTGATTCGCCCGGTTTGAGTGTCTTTGTCTTGTTGAATGCAATGAGGTTGGTGCTGGCCTTTTCGATTCCGCCATTGGTATATGGCGGATTGAAGTAGGTCTCGACGGTGTCTTTTCCTGATTTGTTGCCGGTGTTGGTCACGGTGACTGGGAACGATACCGTATCGTTGGAGCTGGTAAGATTTCCCATTTTTTGAGTAAACGTTGTGTAGCTCAGGCCATATCCGAACGGATATTGCACCGATGAATTGTAGTCAATCAGCCCTTCTTGCGCAGCTGTTTCATAGAAACGGTAACCGACATAGATTCCCTCGTCATAATTCACAAATGTAGGATAAGTCGGTGTTCCCAGAAGGGTGGAGCCTTTGAATTCCTTCATGTTGTCGTAGGAGAAGGATCCGAAGTTGTTGAATGATGGTGTCTTGGTCAGGTCCTTGACGAACGTGTCCGAAGTCTTGCCGGAAGGGTTGATGGTGCCTGCCAGAACTTGGCCGAGGGCCGTGAAACCGGTCTGGCCAGCAGGTGGACACCACAGCACGGATTTGATTTGAGGATAGGAGTTGATGAAATTCAGTTGCATGGCATTTGCGCCGTTATAAACCAGGGTGACGTTCTTGAAGCGCTTGGTGACCATGTTGATCATGTCTTGCTCGGTACGGCTCAATTGCAGGAAAGTCTCTCCTGGCGTGAAGTCGGCATAGCTCTTGGAATTGTTATGATAGGTAAGGTCTTTGGCACCCATATTCGTTGGAAGGTCAGCTCCTTCGCCTCCGACGCGAGTGATGACGATCATCGCTTCATCGCTGAAATCGGTAGCGTTTTTCAACAGGTTTTCGGAATATTGGGCTGAGGGGACTTCGGGGAGTGTCCAATCTTGCTGGAAGATGCCAACAGTCGGTCTGGTCGTGCGATAGCTGGTGTAGAGTTTGCTCAGTTCGCTGTTGGTTTTAAAGCCAGCCTGATGCAAACCGTCTAACAGCGATGTAGTGGGATAATCCGGAGACATGGAACCGGAGCCAGTGCCTCCAGTGATTGGGTTGGTCGACCCCCAGCCGAATACATTGATTTTCTTTTCTGTCAAAGGCAAGTGGGAATCATCGTTCTTGAGCAATGTGATTGCTTCGCGTTCGATATCCGTTGCCAGCGATTTCGAGGCGGCAATGGTTTGAGGCTGCAGTTTATGTTTGTCGGTCGCCTTGGTGAGCATGGCGTTAAGCGGGCCGAAAAGCATCATGCTCACTGCGATTACGATAACGATGGCTGTGACAATCCAGCTTTGGGAATGTATGAGCTTTCTTACTCGGCTTTGTTTGACGGTGTGCTTGTTGATGGCACACAACAGGACGATTGATATCAGCAGCATCGCTGCTATGACGACAAGGTACGGTGTCAGATTTTTTAACAGGGTACGTACGTCATTCATGTTTATTTGGACCATGAACCTGTTCTCCTTCATTGTTATCGGTCACTGCAACGTGCCGATTGAATATGGAAACAGTCCCATCCTCGTCTTTTCGTTATCCGGTGGAGTTGCGAATTGCGTAAATAGAGGCATGTGGTCGCGTGAATGGTTTTGATGGAGGGAATGCGTTGTCCGGTTGGGCGCAGTAAAAATCAGGTTAGGGAATGGGAATGATGGCTGTCAACGTAAACAGGTCATGATCGACGGAGATTTTCATATATCCTTGATGGGTGCGGATCTCATGTTCAATCGAACGTAACCCGAACCCATGTGAATCGTCTTTTTTGCTGGATTTCGGCAGGCCATCGCGATTAAACGCAATTGAACCGGAAAAATAATTGGTTTCCTGTATCGTTATCAGACCGTTGCTGCTTTTAACCGTGAGATTGATGATTCGTTTGTCGACATCGTTCACTTGGGTTACGGCTTCGGTCGCATTGTCGAGCAGATTGCCGAACAGGGCATAGATGCAGGGTTCTGATAATGATTCCAGGCATTTGCCATCGGCCATGCACAGCAAGGTGATATTGTTTGTATTGCAGTATAGGGCGTTTTCGTTGATGATGGTGTCCAGTGCTGCATTGCCGGTATGAAAGATGGCGTCATAGGTCGAGATGCTTTTTGATATATCTTGTGCCCAGGTTTTTGCGGTAGGCACGACGTCGTTTGCTGGAGTATCAGCCAGACGGAGGGCAAGTTTCTTCAAGTCGTGATACTTGACATTGATGAGGTTAATGCTGTCCTTTGCCAGTTCGTAGTGTTTTTGTTGCGATTGTTCAACTTGTTTGAGCAAAAGAATATTGCTTTGCAGCCGGTTGTTGGAAGAGAGCAGCATGAGAATCGTCATAGCCAGCAATGTACATATCGTGTCGTAGATGGAATATCCGGAATCGTGGGTGAATATCAGATTGAGGATGATGATTAGCAGCAGTATCAATGAGCAGGCTATGACCCATATCAAAGAATTCTTGGTTTTCTCGTGATTGACTCTGAATCGTTTCGCCAGCAAGAACCAGACCAAGGGGTAAATCACCGTGCAGCCGAGAAGATGGGGGATGATGATCGGTATTTGCGCAATGCCATTGTTTGCTGCTCCGATGATCCAGATTGTGATATTTGAAATATCGTATGACAGGTGTTGGGTTGCGTGGCCTAAGACCGAAAAGATGAATGCGCTCAACCAAGGTTCGGTTGTGCAATATTTGATGAGGGCCATCACAGCCATGTCGCAAAGTACATAGCTGAAAATGACGAATGGAAGAGACGGCCGAGGGAAAGTTTCTGTTGATGTCGTCAGAAAATAAAGAGTCATCACCAGTATGGCAACGGGAATAGAGCTGAGCCTTATGTTTTTCCGCCATACCGACAATGGTATGAATAGTGCGGAGCCGACGAGCAATTCGGGGAAGAATGCAAGCAAATCGAGTGCGGCCATGATTCACCTAGCTCTCGTGATACTGAAGTAATGTCTTGAGAAGCTTTTTCTTTTTGTTCCTACTGATAGTCACGGTATCGCTGCCGATGGTCAGTGTATTGCCGTTTATGCTGTCTATCCATTGCGGATTTACCAGGCAATATCGATTACAGAGGATGAAGCCGGCGTCGTAGAGTTGTTCTGATGCGGATTTGAGGCTTCCCCAGATTTTCCATTTCTCGTCATCTATATGGTAATACAATATATGTCCGCGTACTTCAACGAATTTGATACGTGCGGAAGAAACGAATTCGTCTCTGCCGTTTGTGCACAGGGTAAGTGTGACAGTGGAGCGGCTGGCAATGTGTTTGACGGCCTTGCGCATGGGGATGACGAAGGCGTGGTAATTCAGTGGTTTCAGAAGGTAGCCCAAGGCGTCAACGTTATAGCCGATAGAAGCAAATTGGGAAAGTCTTGTGCTGAAAATCAATGGTGTTTCAGGTGCGATTTTGCGCAGTTTCTGTGCGGAGGCCATGCCGTTGGTCCCAGGCATTTCGATATCCATGAATATCAAATTGATTTGTGCGCTATATTTTTCCAGAAAATCATCGCCATTGTTGAATCTGATGATGGAAAACTTTGAATGGTCGCTGTTGAAGAATTTGCTGATGAACGAACTGAGCGTATCGGCGTCGTCTTCGTCATCTTCTACCAAGGCAATACGTATTGTCATCTTCGAAGTCCCTCAATTGGTTGAATATCCTGTAGTATACAGCGTTATTGAATATGCATAAAATGTCTTTGTTTTTGCGTCACTGTGGTGATGGATACTTGAGATATGGAAGCAAGTGATATGGAATCCGCAAAATACAAGACCGGCGAACGGGAAATCGCGGAAGATGATGTCAATGGGCGCGAAGTAGCGGAAGACGCTGTAATGGAAGATGGTGTGATGGTTGAGATCCCGCGTGGAACGGTGGTATTGGCGGCTACGCCGATCGGCAATGTCGGCGACGCTTCGGCCAGGCTACGGGCGTTGCTTGAGCGCGCGGACATCGTTGCAGCGGAGGACACGCGGCGCCTTTACGACTTGGCGAATCGGCTCGGTGTGCATGTCGGCGGTCGCGTCGTGGCCAACCACGATCACAACGAGCGCGCGAAGGCCGACGGCCTGCTCGACGAAGTCGAGCGCGGGGCGACCGTGCTGGTGGTCTCGGACGCGGGCATGCCCACCGTCAATGACCCAGGCGTGGCCATCGTCCGCCGTGCCATCGAGCGCGACTTGCCGGTGACCTGCGCTCCCGGCCCCTCTGCGGTGCTCGACGCGCTCGCGCTTTCTGGCCTGCCGACCGACCGCTTCTGCTACGAAGGCTTCGTGCCGCGCAAGCACAACGAGCGTGTCCAGCGTTTCCGTTCGCTGCTGGGGGAACGGCGCACCATCGTTTTCTACGAAACGCTGCACCGCATCGCCGAGACGATGGACGACTTGCTTGAGATGTTTGGTCCTGATCGTCCGATGGCCCTGTGCCGCGAACTGACCAAAGACTACGAGCAGATTCGCCGTGGAACCATCGGCGAAATCCACCAGTCCGTCGTTGACGATCCCCCACGCGGCGAAATCGTTCTGGTCATTGCCGGTGCCAGTGAGGACGAAGCGCTCAAGGCCGGCGAAGCCACGGCAGCGGTTTTAAGCGTCGATGACTTGGCCGCGCTCGCCGCCGAACGTGCCAACAAAACCAATGAGCGCATCAAGGATGCCATCGCCGAGGTCGTCAAGGAGCACCCGCTTCCAGACGGTTCCCTGCCCAATCGCAAGGCCATCTACACAGCGACGCTCAAGCTGAAGTAAGCGTGCTGAGACGAAACTGGGAATCGCCAATATCACGGAAGTTTCCTAGGGTAAAACTGGCAGAAGTACAGAATTTTCCTAGGGTAAAACTGGCAGCGTACCTCCGAAAACCGCAGAATTGTTGGCCTTTGATGAATGTACACTGTTACGCCTCTCGCTAGACTTGGGCCACATGAGCAAGAAACATCGGGATCGAAGCTGGGCGCCGGCACCGATTGCGCTGCCGGACGGGGTGCACGTTATCGACGACCACACACATGTGGCGAGCGTGGTGCCGTTTGCGCGCGAGATGAACCGGCAGGCGATCGAGCGTGACCAGCCGCCGGTGCCGGTGTACAGCGTTGACGAGATTCTTGAGCAAGCCGAGGCCGTCGGTGTCGAGGGCGTCATCGACGTGGGTTGCGAATTGCCGAATCTCAAGGTGGCTGTGCAGATGGCGCTCGACCATCCGATAACCGTCCACGCAGGCTTGGCCATTCATCCGAACGAGGCAGTCCTCCATGGCCATCACGGGGTGCCGGGCCCTGACGGCTTGCCGCTTAAATACCAGCCGTGGCACGACGTGAGTTTCGAGGATGCGCTCGCCGAAGTCCACCGTCTGGCCACAAAATACCCTGAGCAGGTGGTCGCTATCGGAGAGACCGGCATGGATCTTTTCCGCACCGGCGAGGCCGCGATGGAGATCCAGCGCGATGCCTTCCGCGCCCATATCGCACTGGCCAAGGAGCTCAACCTGCCGATGCAGATCCACGATCGCGAGGCCCATAAAGAGGTCATCGAAACCCTGCTCAAGGACGGCAGCCCCGAACGCACCGTCTTCCACAGCTGGTCCGGCGACACTGACCTCGCCCAAATCGCCAAAGAACAGGGTTGGTATCTGAGCTTTTCCGGCGCATCCAGTTTCAAGGGCAATGAGGAGATTCGCAAGTCAGCGGCTGTCGTGGGCCTCGACCATATCATGGTGGAAACCGATGCCCCGTATTTGGCTCCGATGCCGTATCGCGGCCGCCCGAACGCGCCGTACATGATTCCTTATACCTTGAAGGCGCTCGCGGACACCCTTGGTTTGTCAATAACTGAAGTTGCCAAGGCGACGCGCCGCACTACAAATGCCGTGTATGGCGTTTAATAGGGGTTTGTAGCGATTTTTAAAGGCGATGGTGGAAGAATTAAACAAATTCCGTCATCATAACGAATCGCGCTCATTTTCGTAGATTTAATATACATTATTAACTGCGCTGTTTTGGTTTATTATGCTCCTCAGGCTAAACTGTCGCTTTAGTCGACAAATGAGCTGCCCGCAAATCGGGCTTGAGGGAAGAAAGTATGTGCGGAGGAGCCTCTGCTTTTCCGCTTTGGAGGACAACGCCATGGCGCAATCGCAGGATCGCGAGTCAAATCAGCCTCAAAATAGGAAAAATCCGCATCATGACGATAGAAAAACCGAAAATGGCGATGCAGGCAGACGGCCGGCAGAGAAAAGATCCGTCCGCAAGCTCGAACAGGAAAGCAAGAAGGCGAGCAAGGCCGCCTCAAAGGCGAAAAGGGAAGCGGCCAGCGCCGAACGGAAGGCGCTTAACGCCGAGAAACGTCTGACAAATGCCGAAAAGAAGGCGTTGCTGCGTGCCGATACCTTCACCAATGCCCCCAAGGTCTCGAAAGACACCTTGACCTACGAAGAGCGCAAGGTCATCGCCAAGCACGAGCAGGAGGAAGAGGAGGAGGCCAAAAAGCTCACCAAGGTCTCCACGCACAGCCGTTTCGGCCGCTGGTGGCGCAAGATGCAGTCGAGCCCCGACAAGGTGACGCTGGGCATGGCCGTTGTCGCGCTCGGCGTGGTCTACGGCGACATCGGCACCTCGCCGCTTTACACCTCGCAGGCGTTCGTCGCCGGCCAAGGCGGGTTCGCCAACATCGACCGTCCGGCGGTCCTTGGCTTGCTTTCGTTGGTTTTCTGGTCGATCACGCTGATCACGACCGTCAAATACGTGTTTATCGCCATGCGCATCGACAACAAGGGCGAGGGCGGCATTTTCGCGCTTTTCTCGCTGATTCGCCACCACGGCAAATGGCTGGTGATTCCCGCGATGCTCGGCGGTGCGGCGTTCCTGGCGGATTCCGTGCTGACGCCGGCCGTCTCGATTTCCTCGGCAGTGGAAGGCCTTAAGACCATTCCGCTGTTCGAGCCGGTGTTCAAATCGAACACCAACCTGACGCTGATCATCACCGTCGTCATCATCGTCATCCTCTTCTGCGTGCAATCGCGCGGCACCGAGCGCATCGGCAAGGTCTTCGGCTCGGTGGTGATGGTCTGGTTCGCGTTCCTTGCGATCACCGGCATCGTCAACATCAGCGGCGACTGGAGCATTTTCGAGGCCATCAACCCGGTCTACGGCATCGAGTTCCTGTTTAGTTCGCATAATCTTTCCGGACTCGCCATCATGGGCACGGTCTTCCTTTCGACCACCGGCGCCGAGGCGCTGTATTCGGATATGGGTCACGTCGGCCGTGGCAACATCTATTTCACCTGGCCCTTCATTTTCGTGGCGCTGGTCTTCAATTACTTCGGTCAGGGTGCCTGGATGCTCAGGAACCAGGGCAACACCGCACTCGGCAATGTCAATCCGTTCTTCGAGATGATGAGCCCGAATGTGCGTTACGTCGGCGTCATCCTCTCCGTGGCCGCCGGTGTGATCGCCTCGCAGGCCTTGATCACCGGCGCGTTCACGATGGTCTCCGAGGCTACCGGCCTGAACTGGATGCCGCACCTTCAGGTGCGCTACCCGGCCCGTACGCGCGGCCAGCTCTACATTCCCACCGTCAACGTCGTGCTGTGCGTGGCGACGCTTGCGGTGCTCGCGCTGTTCAAGGATTCCGAGCATATTTCCGCGGCTTACGGCCTGGCGCTTACCATCACGATGATCACCACGACGATCCTTTTGACCGTCTATATCTGGTTCAAGCATCACCGTGTATTCGCCGGCGTCTTCTTCGTCGTGTTCATCGCCATTCAGACGCTGTTCTTCATCGCATCCATGGCGAAGTTCCTGCACGGCGGCTGGTTCACCATGCTTTTGACGGCGCTGATTCTTTTGATCATGATCACCTGGAACGATGCCACCAAGATCGAGCGGAGCCAGCGTCGGCACATGAAGCCGCGTGATTTCAAGCCTGCGCTCGCCAAATTGCATGACGATTTCCGTCTTCCGTATTTCGCGGACAACATCGTCTACCTGACCTCCGATTCGGAGATGCGCCGTTTGGATACCGACATCTTCTTCTCGATCTTCGCCGACCACCCGAAGCGTGCCCGCGCCTGGTGGGCCGTTTCCGTGGTCACGACCGACGAGCCGTTCACGCGTGAGTATTCGGTCGAGGACTTCGGCACCGATTACATCTTCCGTGTGCGCCTGCGGCTTGGTTTTAAGGTTTCGCAGTCCATTCCGGCTTATATCCATCAGATCATGCATGATCTTTCCGCATCGGGCGAGTTGCCGGAGCAGAAGTCGGTCTATCCGAAGGTGGATGCGGATCCGGACATCGGCACTGTCCGTTATGTCCTGGTGCACAAGGCTTTGATGCCTGAATCGAAGTTGACCGCCCGTGAGGCCCTGTCGCTCAAGATGAAGTACTCGATTCGTCGTGTGGCCGGTTCGCCGGTCAAGTGGTTTGGCCTGGCCCCCTACAACCCGGTGGTTGAGGTCCAGCCGCTCTTCGTGAGCACCCGCCGTCCTCCGCGTTTGAAGCGTGAAGCCTTGCGCGCCAGCAGGCGTCGCGTCGAATCGCGTGATCCGAAAACGTCTCGAAAAGAGGTAAAAGTGTCACGTCGCGGCACTTCCAAGCCGCAGGACGGTTCCGCGAATATCGAGGGCAAGCCCGCCAATGGTATCGGCGTCGCCGAACTCGCCAAAGGTCGCAAGGGTCTCGGCAATCTCGCCAAATCCGTAAAGTTGCAGAAGATGCAGAGCAAGGAAGTCGAGACTCAGGCTTCGGCCGAAGATATCGGAAAGAAACATGATGTCGCCGAGCGCAAGAAGGTCGACACCGGCGAGCAGACCACCGTCTTGCCGCGTCCCGATAACGGTGACGAAAAATCCAAGAAGCAGGCATAGCAGGTAAACGAAAATCAGAGTCAGGTGCGTCATCCGTTTGAGTATGGATGGCGCACTTTCGTATTCTTGCGCTTGCCTGACTTATGGTTTTGATGCTCAAAGCATAAACCGAAGGACGGGGCATTGCGATATTTTCCTCATAAGTCCCCGAAATTACTGGTTTTCTACCGATTCGAATGTTTGTTATCTATTAATGATTCTCATTGTGTCAAAATAACCGATTCCGATTTTGGTTTTCACAAATAGATGGCTAGACTTGCCCGTTGGTCTTTAAATGAGAACGCCCGGTACACGGGTTCGAGAAGAAGACAAGTGCGTAGAGGTTTCCGTTCTTGGAGGGCAAATCATGGCGCAACCGCAGAATCATGGGTCAACTGGATCTCAAAATAGTCAACAACCCGAAAACCATCAGCAACCGCAGGGGGAGCAAGACCGGCAGGCCCATCCCGACCGTCGCGGGGGACACAAGGCGGTGAAGGCCGAGAAAGAGGCCGTGAGCGCTGAAAAGAAGGCCCTGAACGCCGAAAAGCGTGCGGCGGAGGCCGAAAAGAGGGCGTTGCTGCGCGCCGACACGTTCACCAATGCCCCGAAGGTCTCGCGTGACACGCTGACCGAAGAGGAACGCAAGGAAATCGCCAAGCACGAGCATGAGGAAGAGGTTGAGGCCAAAAGGCTGACCAAGTCCTCGCATGGCCCGCTTGGCCGCTGGTGGCGCAAGGTGCAGTCCAGCCCCGACAAGGTGACGCTGGGCATGGCCATCGTCACCCTCGGCGTGGTCTACGGCGACATCGGCACCTCCCCGCTTTACACCGTCCAGACGTTCCTGGCCGGTCAGGGCGGGCTTCCGAAAATCGACCGGCCTGCGGTTTTGGGTATGCTCTCGTTGATTTTCTGGACGTTGCTGCTCATCACCACCGTCAAGTATGTGTTGGTCGCCATGCACGCCGACAACAAGGGTGAAGGCGGCATTTTCGCGCTCTTCTCGCTGGTACGCCACTATGGCAAATGGCTGGTCGTGCCCGCAATGATCGGCGGCGCGGCCTTCCTGGCTGATTCCGTCTTGACCCCGGCCGTCTCGATTTCCTCGGCAGTGGAAGGCCTCAAATCCATTCCGGCTTTGACCAACGCGTTCCAGGACACCCCGAACCTGACGCTCATGATCACCATCGTGATCATCATCCTGCTCTTCTGTGTGCAATCGCGCGGTACCGAGAGCATCGGCAAGGTTTTCGGCTCGGTCGTCCTGGTCTGGTTCGCGTTCCTCGCGCTGGTCGGGCTGGTCAACGTCAGCGGCGACTGGAGCATGTTCGCCGCCATCAACCCGGTCTACGGTTTCCGCTTCCTCTTCAGCTCGCATAACGTCGCCGGCCTCTCCCTGATGGGCACGGTCTTCCTGGCCACCACCGGCGCCGAGGCGCTCTACTCCGACATGGGCCACGTCGGCCGCGGCAACATCTACTTCACCTGGCCCTTCATCAACGTCGCGCTGGTGTTCAATTACTTCGGACAGGGTGCTTGGATGCTCAAGAACCAAGGCAACACCACGCTCGGCAACGTCAACCCCTTCTTCGAGATGATGAATCCGAACGTTCGCTACTTCGGTGTCTTCCTTTCCGTGGCGGCTGGCGTCATCGCCTCGCAGGCGTTGATCACCGGTGCGTTCACGATGGTTTCCGAGGCCACCGGCCTGAACTGGATGCCGCACCTTCAAGTGCGCTACCCCTCGCGTACCCGCGGCCAGCTCTACATCCCGACCGTCAACGTCGTGCTGTGCATCGCTACGCTCGCCGTTTTGGCGCTGTTCAAGGATTCCGAGCACATTTCCGCGGCTTACGGTCTGGCGCTTACCATCACCATGCTGGCCACGACGATCCTGTTGACCACCTACCTCTGGCATCGCCGCCATCGCGTGGCCTCGATATGCTTCTTTGCCCTCTTCATCACCACCGATTCGCTTTTCTTCATCTCCTCGATGTCGAAGTTCCTGCGTGGCGGCTGGTTCACCATGCTTTTGACGGCGCTGATCCTTCTGGTCATGATCACCTGGAACGACGGCACGAAGATTGAGCGGAGCCAGCGTCGTCATATGCGTCCTCGCGATTTCAAGCCTGCGCTCGCCAAATTGCATGACGATTTCCGTCTTCCGTATTTCGCGGACAACATCGTCTACCTGACCTCCGATTCGGAGATGCGCCGTCTTGACACCGACATCTTCTTCTCGATCTTCGCCGACCACCCGAAGCGTGCCCGCGCCTGGTGGGCCGTTTCCGTGGTGACCACGGACGAGCCGTTCACACGCGAGTATTCCGTGGAAAATTTCGGCACGGACTATATTTTCCGTGTGCGCCTGCGGCTTGGTTTCAAGGTTTCGCAGTCCATCCCGGCTTATATCCATCAGGTGATGCATGATCTTTCCGCTTCGGGCGAGTTGCCGGAGCAGAAGTCGGTCTATCCGAAGGTCGACGCCGATCCGGACATCGGCACCGTCCGCTACGTCCTGATCCACAAGGCTTTGATGCCGGAATCCAAGATCACCGGCCGCGAGGCCCTGTCGCTCAAGATGAAGTACTCGATTCGTCGTGTGGCCGGTTCGCCGGTCAAGTGGTTCGGCCTGGCCCCTTACAACCCGGTGGTCGAGGTCCAGCCGCTCTTCCTGAGTACCCGTCGTCCTCCGCGTTTGAAGCGTATGGCGTTCCGTAACAGCACACGACGGAAGGCCGTTTCTCGGCAAGCCGAAAAGGATAACGGGGAATCTGCTGGTACTGTTTCCAACAGTGCGTCCGGCAGTGCATCCGGCAGTGCGTCCGGTACCGCTTTGAAGCCTTCCGGTGCCTCAAAGGCCGTTGATAAAACGGATGAAAAGGATGTGGCCAAGGAGAGCGGCAGCAAGAGCTGATTGATCATTTCCATTGCCCTCCCCAGCGTATGGCAATGCCGGTGTTTTGTCGTTCCGCGTGCGAATCGGCAGGAGACACCGGCATTTCGTACAGGTTCCGCTACCATAATGTTGCGTACAACGTTGTAGTCCAGTGATGTGAGGAATTGAAATGGCCCAGACGTCATCCGCCAATGCGGCACAGTTGATCGTCGATAATGATTTTGAAGTGGCGAAAGTCGATAAGCGGCTGTTCGGTTCGTTCGTCGAGCATCTTGGCCGTTGCGTGTATACCGGAATCTATGAGCCTGGCCATCCCACGGCCGATGCCGATGGGTTCCGTGGGGATGTCATCGATCTGGTGCGTGAACTGGGAGTGACCACGGTTCGTTATCCGGGCGGCAATTTCGTTTCAGGATACCGGTGGGAGGATGGCGTCGGTCCGAAAGACCAGCGTCCGCGGCGGCTTGATATGGCTTGGCATTGCACCGAAACCAACCAGTTCGGCCTGCACGAGATGGCCAAGTGGATTGACAAAGTCGGCGACAATGAGCTGATGGAGGCCGTGAACCTCGGCACCCGCGGCCTTGAGGATGCGATGGATCTGCTTGAGTATGCCAACATTCCGGGCGGTACGGAACTTTCGGAAAAGCGTCGCGCCAACGGCGCCGACAAGCCCTTTGACATCCGTATGTGGTGCCTCGGCAACGAGATGGACGGTCCGTGGCAGCTCGGCCACAAATCCGCCGAGGACTACGGCACGCTGGCCCGTTCCGTAGCCGCCGGCATGCGTCAGATGGACTCCGATCTTCAATTGGTGGTCTGCGGTTCCTCATCCCATGCCATGTCGACATTCGGTGAATGGGAACAGACCGTGCTGGGCAAGGCCTACGATCTGGTCGATTTCGTTTCCTGCCATGCCTATTACCAGCCTTTCGATGGTGATATGGCCAGCTTCCTCGCCTCCGGCGTGGATATGGACGGGTTCATCCGCGATGTCGCCGCATCCATCGACGCCACCAAGGCGAGGCTCAAGAGCAAGCACGACGTTTTCATCTCCTTCGATGAATGGAACGTCTGGTACGCAGGCCAGGAGCCAAGCAAACTTCCCGAAGGCATCGGCAACTGGCCGGTGGCACCGCACCTGTTGGAGGACGTCTATTCGGTGGCGGATGCCGTGGTGGTCGGCGATCTGATGATCACCCTTTTGAAGAACGCCGACCGCGTGCACGCCGCGAGCCTCGCGCAGCTCGTCAACGTTATCGCGCCGATCATGACCGAGCCCGGCGGCCCGGCTTGGAGGCAAACCATATTCTATCCGTTCTCGATTACGGCAAGGTTGGCGAAAGGCGGTACGGTGATCGAACCGAAGCTCAGCTCGACGCAGGTTCGTACGCCGAAATTCGGTGAGGTCGATGGAGTCAATGCCGTCGCGGTGCGTGGCGCCGATGGTTCGGTGTCTGTTTTCGTGGTCAATCGTTCTCTTAGCGAACCGGCGAAATTCGAGGTTCGACTTCCTGCGGAAATGCGCGACAACCCGAATCTGGATGTTCAGGCGCTCACCCTGCACGACGATGACATCAACGCCAGGAACACCCGCAACGATCAGAACCGCGTCACCCCGCAGGACAACAAAACCGTCACCATCTTCCCGAAATCCGGCATGGTCAAGATCACCCTTCCCGCGGTTTCGTGGACGGCCATTCACGTGAAGTGACGTGTTGATGAGGGTATGAGACGATGTTGTAAAGCGAAGCCCAATTGGCTATTTGCCTTTGTCTGAAGTGGAAACCGGTTTGGTTCGGCGGTGTCTTTGCGCGTGGAGCATGTTGAGTCGGTGGTGTGGGGAAACTGATAGGCCTGTCCCTGCGCGAGAAGGGAAATTAACGGTTCGGGCTGTTTTCAGCCTGTTTGTATGCCGAATTTCCAACGATTCGTTTGGTTGAGCCGTGCGCATATTCTGGTCAGAGTTTCACGATAAATTATGAAGGGATAGTTGTTTGCATATTATTTGTATAAATAGCTATAGAACAATGGACGGTCGTCAGGAGCCGAAGGGTGATGGGGTACAAGCGTGACGGCGGAACCGGCCTCGGCCGCCGTCCAAACAGACGTATGGCCATGGGCATGGCCGGAACCAATTGGAATGTAAAGGTATGACACTGATGTTTATTGCTGATTACTATAAAAACTGTTCGGTGCTGCATGCGGGGACAATGCCGAACCGATCCTATTTCGTGCCGCGCTCGCGGACGGTGAGCAACGATGGGGAGGCGCTTGCTGATTCGGCCTGTTTCGGCGATATTCGCCAAAGCCCTCTCGATCGTTCCGACCGGGTATGTTTGCTTGACGGAACATGGTCGTTCCGCTACTACCGGAGCATCTACGATTTGGATGAGGACGCAGAGGCCGGCCGAACGAGGTTTTTCGATGAAGGGTTCGACCCTGCGCAGGACCTCGGCGCCGGTGCGTTCGGGAGCATCCCGGTGCCTTCGACCTGGGAATGCGAAGGCCATGGCAGGCAGCAATACGTCAACGCGCAGTATCCATTCCCGTTCGATCCCCCGCACGTTCCCGAAGACAATCCCTGTGGCGTTTATGTTCGCTCGTTCGACTACCACGCCGACCCCGATGCGCCGCGTGCATTCCTCGATTTCGAGGGCGTGGATTCCTGCTTCTATGTCTGGATCAATGGCACGTTTGTCGGCTACAGCCAGGTCTCGCATTCCACCAGCGAGTTCGAGGTGAGCAAGGTGTTGCGCGAAGGCGAAAACACTATCGCGGTCCTTGTGCTCAAATGGTGCGACGGCAGTTATCTGGAGGATCAGGACAAGTTCCGTATGAGCGGCATATTCCGCAGCGTCTATCTGTTGCGTCGCCCGCAGGCCGGAATCCGCGATTTCTTTACCCATACGAGCTTGGCGTCCGACCATCGCAGCGCCGACGTTACGGTGGACTTCGATTTTCTTGACGCGGCGGTGGTACCGGTAACGGTTACGTTGTTCGACACGCAAGGTCACAAGGTTGCGACGGCGGTCTCGCATCCTGTTGACGGGGCAAACGAAACCGGTTACCCGATTGTCGGTGCCGCCGATGACGTGATGAACTCCGGGAGTGCTGAGAATTTCCATACACAGGCTTCAGTCGAGTTCCATATCGACAATCCGCAGCTGTGGAACGCCGAGGAACCGTATCTTTATACCCTCGTTTTCGAAAGCGGCGAACCTGGCGAACCTGGCAAACCTGGCTGTGGCGAGGCCATCACCGACCGTGTCGGTATCCGCGAGGTGAACGTACGCGACGGCGTCTTCGAAATCAATGGATCGCCGGTGAAACTTCACGGCGTCAACCGCCATGATTCCAATCCCGTAACCGGTTTCACGGTGACTCGCGAGGACATGCTCACTGACCTGCGGCTGATGAAAGAGCACAATGTCAACGCCATCCGCACCAGCCACTATCCCAACATTCCTGAATTCACCACGATGTGCGACGAACTCGGATTCTACGTCATCGCCGAAGCCGATATCGAAAGCCACGGCGTGGAAATGCAATACGGTTATGGCGACGGGGAACCGCAATTTAACTGGCATGGCGAGATCAACGACAATCCGCAATGGTTCCCTTCCATCCTCGACCGCGTTGAGCGCAGTGTCGAACGCGACAAGAACCACGCCTGCGTCGTGGTCTGGTCGATGGGCAACGAAGCCGGTTACGGGCGAGGGTTCGAACGGGCGCTGGCATGGACGAAGGGCTTTGACGACTCGCGGCTTACCCATTACGAAAGCGCTTTCCACCCCGCCGATGGCAAGGTTTTTGACTACAGCAATCTCGATCTGTACAGCCGCATGTACCCCAGCATTGACGAGATCCGCGAATACTTTGTCAAGGCTTCTCGTGGTGCCGGGAAGGACGGGCACGACGGAGCCTACGGCAAAGGGGATGACCACGCTGTGCGGCCTTACGTGCTTTGCGAGTACTGCCATGCGATGGGCAACGGTCCGGGTGACTTGGAGGATTATTTCGATGCCTGTGAAGACTATCCGGGATTCGCCGGCGGCTTCATCTGGGAGTGGTGCGACCATGCCATTGACCGCGGCTATACGATCGATGGGCGGACCATCTATTCCTATGGCGGCGACAACGGCGAATATCCTGACGACGGCAACTTCTGCATGGACGGCTTGGTCTACCCCGATAGAACTCCACATATCGGACTGAAGGAATTCAAGAACGTCTTCCGCCCGCTGCGGGTTGTGGGTTATGACGAGAACAGCGGCGCGTTGACGTTGCGCAACTATATGGACTTCCTGAACGCCGATGCGTTTACGGTTACGTGGCGGCTGCTAGTTGACGGGAAAACGCTGGGCGAAGGTGTAATCGCTGCCGACGATTCCGCCTTACGTATCGCGCCACACCAACAAGGTGTGGTCAAGCTTAAAGGCGTCGAAGTGCCGGCGAAGGGCAAGGCCACCTTGCAGATTCGTTATGCCTTGCGTTCGGCCGGTGCCATGCTGTCCGCAGGTTTCCCGCTCGGGTTCGACGAGGTTGCGCTCAGGAATGCCGACGGCCGCAACCAGGATGCCGTGAAACTGCTGGAAAGCGGAGATATCGGCGCGGAAACGCCTGTGGAAATGGTTTCGGGCATGTCTGCGGGGCTTTCGGATTCTCGTTCGGCGAATGGCTGCGATTCCGAAGGTGTGATTTCCGCTTCAGATTCAGCAGCGTCAAGGGGCGCTGCCGAAAGGAACGGCATGGTCGATTCGCGTGCCTCGATCAGTGCAGACGTGCCAAGTTCCATAAGCATCGGTGAGACCTCTCGTGACGTTGTCATTTCAGGTTCGCAATGGCGTTATGTGTATGACAAACGTACCGGCACGTTTTCCTCGTTGACCTTTGCCAATCGGCAGCTTATCGATGTCCCGATGGAATTCAACATCTGGCGAGCACCCACCGACAATGACATCAACATTCGTCGTGAATGGCAGGATGCCCGTTACGACCATGCCTCGTCTCGCGCCCAGGACATGCGCGTGGAGCGTTTGATATGTTTGCCGGGGGATGCGGATAAATCCGTCGAAAGCAACACAAGTGCAAATGAAATTGGTGCCGAAGCCACTGGAAATGGCAACGGCCAGGGTAACGTAAGCGGTTCCATGAGCAGGAAGTGCAATGGCGTTCGGATTTCCAGCCGTATCGCCATCGCCTCGCCATCCCGGCAGCCGGTGTTGCGCGTGGATGCCACGTGGACGATACGTTGTGACGGCAGCATCAATGTAAGCCTCAAAGCCCAGCGCGATCCCATCTTCCCGTTCCTGCCGCGTTTCGGCCTTCGGCTGTTTACCCCGAAAGCCATGAATCAGGTTGCTTATTGCGGATACGGTCCCAACGAAAGCTACCTTGACAAGCATCGTTCCAGTGCATACGGCCTTTACCTTTCCACCCCCGAGGCGATGGTCGAGCCGTATATCAAACCGCAGGAAAACGGTTCGCATTATGGCTGTGACTACGCCTCCGTCGGCGACGGGAATGTCACGCTTGCCGCAGCCTCCCCGCAACCGTTCTCCTTCCAGGCGTTGCCGTATACGCAGGAGGAGATGACCGCAAAAGGCCATCGCCATGAACTCGAGCGTTGCCCGTCCAATGTGGTCTGTTTCGATTACGCGCAAAGCGGCGTCGGTTCCAACAGCTGTGGACCGGCTTTGGCCAAGCGCTACCGTCTTGACCCCACCGAGTTCACCTTCAATCTGACCTTGGTGCCGCAACGCGTTGAGTGATAGATGCCAGGTTTGTGCTGTACGCCGCGAAATATGTCGGTATGTAGTTTCCTGAGCTTCTGCATGGTGACCGGCAACGGGCACGTCAACTTTTTTTTGGGGGGGGGCACGCTGAGATGTGATGTACTGCCCCCGAATTTCTGCTCTGCGTAACCGGTGCCAGATGGGTTGTTCCAGGGGTGCGGGCTCTTTTTCGTGTGTTGTGTCTCGAGCCTTTATCCAATAGTCAGCGGAGAGCGCCACATCGTCGTTAGTTCGGTCCAGTAAACGGTTACTCGTGTGAAAGCCTGATTCCCGCCATGCGGCAGTGGCCGGAATCAGGCTTTTGCGTTGGAATAGATTTTCTCAGATTCCGAAGTGAGCAAGACTGAATACAATGGAGGCCATGACCGGATATATCCCTACACTTGCCCAAGCCGAAGAGCTGCATCATAAGATCGCACCATCCAAGGCCGCCTACGATCTTATCCATACCCATTGCGTCATCATCGCCACGATCACCCGTCAGTTGGTTCGCCGGCAAAACGCGCTGTTCGTCCGCCGTTGCACGCTGCCGAAGGACGCTCCCGAACTCACCGGAAAGTACGGGAATGACGATTCCGGCAACGCAACTGCCGAAGCAAACGGTTTTGGGCTCGCTGCTGAAGGTGGTGGTGCCACAGGTTCGAACAATGGTGGCGATGAACGATTCCGAGGAAACCATGGTGCCGATGGTGACAGTGCTCGAAATACAAGTGACGCCGTTGCCGGCAGCGCGAATGCAACAAATTCCGCTGCCGATGCGCATGTCACGCCGGCCACGTTGGCGCAGAAACACAACGGTTCCGCCCCCATCAACCTCATCGAGGCGACGGTTCCGCCCATCGACGGCGTGCGTGGAGGCATGGTGCCTCCGCGTCTGCTTGACGAGAACCTTGCCGTGGTGGGGGCCATGCTTCACGATATTGGCACCTACCTCGTTCTGAAACATGACGGATCGGACGGTGAAAAGCTGCAATTCGACGGGCCGAACTACATTCTGCATGGGCTGCGTGGCTACGACTGGCTGCTTTCGCAGGGTGTTGACGAGTCCATCGCGCAATTCGCGCGCAACCATACCGGAGTGGGACTTACCCGCGAGCAGGTCGTGGCGCAGGGGTTGCCGCTCCCGCCGGCCGACTATGTGCCGATGAACCTGGAGCAGGAAGTGGTGATGGTGGCCGATAAATACAACAGCAAATCCATTCCGCCGCGCTTCCTCACGGCCGAGGCTTACGCTCGCAAGGCCCGTCGCTTCGGCGCCGGCAATGAGCAACAGTGGCTTGATCTCGTCAAGAAGTACGGTGTGCCCGACATTCCTGCGCTCGCCAAACAATTCGGCATGAAGCTGGACGAGTAGCCGGCAGCTACCTTACTGCGACGAAAAGCATAGAATCGGGCTGTTTTTCGTGCTTTTGGTCGCAATGACAAATAAATCGCGACGAAAAGCACGGTTATACATGCTTTTGGTCGCAGCAACAGAATCTCGAGGCGTCAACAGGAAGTCATCTCCATGCAGATCGGGATCGGGAATCGCGAATAAATTCCTTCTGCGACTGGTAGAATGCGGTTTAAGCACAGAATCAGTTGTTTTTGTGCTTAAACCTCCTTTGCAACTCAGCATTGTAAGCATGAAAATGGCTTGACCTTGCGCTTAAATCCTTAAACGCAAGCTTTTCATTCAAGAAGTGATGAGTCTGTATGAGTGGCAGTCAGAACGAGTAGATCTTATCGGCCTTGACCTCGTAATCGGTTGCGTCGCTGTATTCATCTGAATCTTCAATTGTTTCGGCTTCGGTTTTTGCCGTTCCGCGGCCGCTGTTGCCAATGGCTTCGGCAGTTGGTTCGACTTCGGCATCATCGTTTTCGCCGGTACCTACGCTGTCGTTTTGGCTGGTTTCGGCCCCGAAGCCCGGAACCAGAACGATGACACAGCGCTTCGGATCCTGCGTATGGGCGATGCGCGCAAGCAAATCGAGGATGATGCTGCGGTCGCTCGTGTCAAGCCCGCCCAATGGGTCATCGGCAAGAACAACTGTTGCCTCGCAGCAGATGGCGCGCGCGATGGCCAGACGGCGTTGGTTTACCGGTTTTAATTCCGGCACCTTGACGCCAGTGGCGGCCTCATCGAAATCGACGTATTTGAGAATATCGCGTGCCGCTTCGGGAATCGGCTTGAGGAATGTGCGACCGGATGCGCGCATGGTGAACGTCAGATTGGTCAGCGCGTCAAGGTCATCGCGCAGGCTGTAACGCTGCGTGATCAGACCAATGCGATGGCCACGGATCTCATTGGTCTCAAGCTCCAAAAGGCTCTGGCTTTTCACCATGACCTGGCCGCTATCCGCGCGGTAGAAGCCTGAAGCCACCGCTAGCAGAGCGCGACGTTGTTCGTCGTCGGCCCCGGTGATGGCATACAGCGAACCGGCAAAGAATCCCCAGTCGATATTATCCAGTACGTTTCGTCCCGTTTTGCGGTTGGTCAAGGTGACGTGGTCGAGCGCAAAGGTTGGGTTTGGCTTGAGCAGGATGTCGGCTTCAGTGATGGTTTCTTTGTCGAGGCGCGTTGAAACCGCGGTGGCTGGCTCGACGGCAGCCGATTTCGCCTCGTGGGCGATCAGTTCGTCCTCTTCCGGCGCGGCAAGCCCGATCGTTTCGTTGACGTGTTGCGCGTTCGAGGTCGCTACGTTGTCCGGGGTCGCCTTGTCGCCGTCGGTTTCCTTGTCAGCCTCTGATGTGTCTTCGCTGTTTGGCTCTTTGGGTTCGGCTTCGGAAGTGTTGCTCTTTTTTGCTGACGAAGTCCGCTTGGCCGTATGATCGGTCTTGTTTCCGCTTGCCTTGCTGGCTGCCGAATTCGATTTTTTTGTATTGCGTTCTTTTTTCGTTTCGGCAGGATTTTCGGATTTGTCTTCGTTGCCGGCATTGTTGTCGCCGCCGTTGCCGTCGCTATCGGCATCATCGGTGTCATCATTGCTTACGGCATCGTCGATCTGACCAGCAGTTGCCAAGGCGCCAAGATCGAGGGCGTTCTCGTCATCGTCAAAGACCACGTCATACTGGACCGCCGAGGCATCTGCCGAAGTGTCCGTCGCGTTGTCATCCATATTGTCTGGATCGTTGTTCATGGCTTCGTCTTTCGAATCGGTGTTCTTGCTCATGCCTGAGCCTCCGTGTCGTCTTCGGATGCGTTGTCGTCGTTGGTATTGCTGTCTTTGCTGTTTTGCTCGTCGGTATTGGCGTTCGTGTCGTTCTCCGTGTTTTCAACGGTTTGCGCACTCACTTCCGCGTTGGTCGATTGCGTTGCGTTACCGGTTACGTCACGGGTATCGAAGAGGTGTGACGTCCCTGCAAAAATAGCCCGGAAGAACACGATGACGGCCAATGCCGCCACAATGGCGATCGAATACCACATCGGCATCCAGCAGGCCGAGACCGCAGGGGTTGCGAATCCTTTGGCCAGTGCGCCTCCCAAAGGCTTGGCGCACAAGGCCCCGGCGATTCCGCCGATCAACAGCCCGGGAACAGTAGGTATCAGTGTTTCCAAGGAGAATTGCCAGCCGATGCGGGCGCGTGTGACACCAATGACCATATCCATGGCGATTTCGTCACGGCGCTTGCGTAGAGCAAGGGCTACCAACAGCAGCAGAATGACCCCGCCGCCGGCGTAGAGCCCGATGCGCACCTTGCTCATTATGGCGTTCAGAGAATCCAAGGGCTTCAGCGTGGCGTTGTATTGGTCGAGCGTCGGCGAGCTGATCGCGTAGCCCTTCGGAAGCTTCATGGACTTGACTGTTTGCACGAACGTCTTGTACTGGTCGACGCTGTCGAGCTTGAACCCGACATCGAAACGGGGATTGAGCCAGCCTTCCGGATTTTCGCTCAACAGATTGTTGACCGTAAGGGCGGCGGGTTCGGTGTAGATGGCGTTGTCGCGGTTGTCTTTGGCAAGCCTGGCGTCGCTTCCGTGGCCCGCGGGCGCCGGATCGGTGTAGGTGTAGATGCCGCGAACCTTGAATTCATAGGTGTCTGCGGTCGTGGGATTACCGAGCTTGAAGGTGCTGCCCACCTGCAGGTTGTTTTTGCGGGCGAAGGCTTGGGAGACCACGACGTCCTTGCCGTCTTTGCCTTGGTAGTCCAGGGATTTTCCTTGGGTGATCTTGAAGCTTCCCCACGGATTGATCACTACGGAGTTTTTGTCGTAGAAGCTGAACAGTGTGGTCTCGCCGCCTGTTTTCGTGCTGTTTTCGTCGCTTTTGCCCGCGATGGCCTTGAGTGAGCCGGTCTGACGCATCGGCATCGAAACGCTGATCGAGAATTGCGGGTCCTGCACGCCGATCTGCTGCATCGACATCGCGTAGCCGCCGTATTCGTCGAAGGACATGTACTTTTTCACGCTGGAGACGTCGTCGCCTTTGATGGTCTTCTCCATTGCCGCCGTGGGTCGGATGACCGCGACCGGCGCTTGGGCCTTGTAGGTTTCGCCGTGCGCCTTGTCGCTGGCGCTTGACACGGCGGTGGCGAAGACGACGCCGAATATCATGATTGCAGAAACCAACAGCATCATGAGGCTCCGCCATTTATGACGTATCACCGTAGACCCAGCATTGGTAAGCACGAACATCTATTTCTCCTGCGTTCAAGGCCTATAGCCACGACGCTTGGGGCTTTCGCGCCAAGCGTGACATACAGACACCACGTGTTCCCGCCATTTCAGGCTTGCACCTTTTCGATGCTAGGCCGCAGCATAGGCAACAGACCTAAGTATATGTGCCTGAACTTGAAGGAGACGAACAAAACCTCCGGAAATGTTGAGAGTTTCCTGAGAATTTCGCTTGATACAGGCAGCAGGTAGGATAACGGATAATGAATGCGAAATGGAAACAGCGTATAGATAGTGCGGCGCTGCCGGTTTGTTCGGTACTTGGCGTGCTCGTGGCGTTCGGCATCGTTCTGTCATGGTTCCCCAAGACCTGGGATGCGTGGAACCTGCCGTTGCAGGAGATCGATGCGCCGGCCCACTACTATTTCATTCGCAAGCTGTTGCGTGAGGGGATAGGGGCCGCGACCAGGCTATGGCCCAATGACGCTTATTACCCGCCGATGTTTCATATCATTGCCGCAGTCATCATTTCCACGGGCCAGGCATTGGGCATCAAGGTCAATATCTATACCGCATTCAATCTCGTCTGGCTGGTGACGTCAGGGCTTGTCTGGCCGGCGGGCGTATCGCTGTGGGCCAGCTATTGGACGCGCAAGGTCGATGGGGAATTCGCCGATCGGTGGGAAAGCCGTTTTTCGCGTTCCTATGCTTCCCGCGGTTCGCTGAAAAATGCGGGCGAGTCCTCATTGAAGGATTCGCAGTCGCGCGCAGGTGGCGGTGCCGGTGCCAATGCCGCCGCTTCCTTCCCGCCGATCAACGAGAAGCGGCTTTGGCCGGCGATAATGGGTTTGCTGGCGGCGTCGTGGCGTCCGTTCTCGTGTGCGATGATGCTGATTGTGCCGCTGCTTGCCGTCGCGTCGGCCAGCCATCCGTTCCAGATGCTGCTTTCAGGCCCACTGATCGCGTTCGGTCTGGCCACCACGCTTCTGCCATATTGGCTTTACGCGACGTTGCGCTTGTTCGACGCCATCGCCGCCCGTTTCCAGATTTCGCGCTGGCTCACTGCCGCGGTGTTACTCGGCGTGCTTTGCGTTTTCGCGCACCCGCGCATCGCCTTCACCTGGCTGCTGCTGATGGCCCCGTTCATGTTGCTGCGGCTGCCGTGGAAACTGATTCTGGGCGCTTTCGTGGCTGTCGTGATCTGTGCCGTCGCGTTCTTCTTCTACATGATCGGACATTACCATTCGTCCCGTTACCTCGATCCGTCCAGCTGGTTCCATACCTACGTGCCCAATCGCAGTGTGCCGGATGCGCTGCGGGTCTTCTTCACCGACAATATCGGCGGTGCTGCGGGCTGGTTCATGGCTGCCATGGTCATTGCCGCATTGGTGGCCGCCATTGTTGTGGTCATTGCGTTTTTCAGGTCCAGGCTGGTGGTCGTAAAGTTCGATAAACGTTCGGCGGCAAAAGTTCGGCATGGCATCGCTGCGGAGGGCAACGCGTCCGCTGGCACCCGTTCCGATACCGAAAGCGGGGTTGCGCCAGAAAGCGGGGTTGCGTCACCCGTGATTGCAGATTCCGGAGATTCTTACGATTCCAAGGGTGTATACGATATTGACAGGTATGACGCCGACAGGCCGGCTTCTCGGTTTGTCACGCCGACAACGTCGATGGCCAAGGATGCGGTGTCATTGGTTCTTGCGTTTGCGCTGGTGTGTCTGGTGTATGTCTGCTCGACCTCGCTGACCGGCTGGTTCCCGAACATCGTGGCCGGCGCGTGGTACCGCGCCGAAACGCGGCCGCTGACGATGATCCCGTTGGCCAGTATTCCGTTGCTGGTATTCGCAGCCTGTGCTGTTGCGGTGATGACGGAGGAGCCGGTAGCGGATGGTGCGAGGGCCGGAGACGTTTCGCAAAGGGTCAGCGTCAATCTGGGTAAGTTGATTGCGGTTCTCGTACTGGCTGCGCTTGCGATTTCCTGCCAGTTCGGTAATACGACGCGCAACCAGATGAGTGCGTCGCTGGCGAACAACTCGACCTTGGACGGCAAGCCCGAAAACGGAGAGCTCAACCGTGCCAAATATGACGTCCTGAAACAGACCGTCAAGATGACCGGTAACGCTTCGGTGATCATTTCCGACCCGCTCAACGGTTCCATGTACGGTTCGGCGATGTTCGATGCGAATATGTTGTATCCGATTTACAACGCGATGCGTGAAAAGAATGGTGCTATTTTCCCGGCTACCGAATCGGCGTTCGATTCCGGCGATCCGGCCAAACTCAGTGCGACGACCTGCCCGATCGATGGTGATGTTCCCAAATACTTCCTTTCCATGGGCCCGCAGGCGCCGAGTCTGCAGATGTTCACAT
Organism: Bifidobacterium sp. ESL0745; assembly: GCF_029433335.1. Classification (NCBI taxonomy): domain Bacteria; kingdom Bacillati; phylum Actinomycetota; class Actinomycetes; order Bifidobacteriales; family Bifidobacteriaceae; genus Bifidobacterium; species Bifidobacterium sp. ESL0745. The sequence goes on along the minus strand of NZ_JAQTHX010000001.1, from coordinate 1,671,493 downwards.
TCCGCCAGCAGTACGACACCTTCCATCGTCAGGATCTGATCGACGGCTACGTGAAAAACGGCACGCTCGTCAAGGTCAAGGATTTCAGCTCCGAAGGCGACTATGCCAAAGACTGGGCGCTCTACCGCATCACATGCGGCAAGTAAACGCCCAATGTGTGCAAGATAATGGTTTTACGGGTTTGCAAGTCCCCGGTTTCCGCTTCCGTTATATACAATGAAGGTGTTTGATAACGTTGATAACCGAATGGTAAGGAGACAGGATTATGGCTACATCGTTGAGTGATAAAAAGGTGCTGATTATCGTACGCAACTGGGGCATCGAGGAGACCGAGATGACACGGCCGCTGCGCGAATTGCGGGCTGCGGGCGCGCAGGTGACGTTGGCGGCGGACGAGCCCAAGCCGGTTGAAACCGTGCGGCACGACCGCTATGTCGGTGAGATCGTCGAGCCGGACACCGTCTATTCCGAGGTTTCCGCCGATGACTTCGATATGCTCGTTGTGCCCGGCGGCACCTGCAACGTCGATCGGTTGCGCATCGATCCGGTGGCGCAAACGCTTGCCAAGGACTTCGCTGCAGCAGGCAAGCCGATTGCGGCGATCTGCCACGCCCCATGGCTGCTGGTCAACTCCGGGCTTTTGAAGGGCAAGACGCTGACATCTTGCCGCTATATCGTCGCGGATATTCAGAATGCCGGCGGCAAGTACGTCGACGAGGAGGTCCACGTCGACGATGCCAACGGCTTCAAACTCATCACGTCCCGCAAGCCCGCCGATCTCGATGCCTTCGTCGGTACAATCAAGGAAACGCTTGCGCAGTAAACGACTGAGCAAAGGTAGTTGGGTACGATTCCAAAAGTGGCAGAATGTTGCAGGTTCTGAGAATGGATCTACCGATTTTTGTCGATTCGTGATTTGAGAAACGGCAGAATGCTGGAGCCTCTGATCGTGCGGATGGGGCCGGTACTCAACATATCCTATCAAGCTATCCGTATTTGCAATACATAATGGTTGTGATGACAATTCAGAAATTGTCATCACAACCATTATTGATAATCGTGGCGATTTGTTTATGGCCTTGTAGCCGTTGTCTCCCGCGTTAGAACAGCGAGCGGAGGATGTCAACGAATTCAATGACGAGGGCGACAAGCAGCACGCCGAAGGCCATCGTCGCACCGTTCGCTGTGCCCACGGCAATATCGGAGGTGGCGGCCTGACCGGCGGCGAGGATGGCGGCGGCGATGGAGGTGCCGACCGCGCCTGCGAACTGCTGGGCGGTGTTGAAGATGGCGTTGCCCATGCTTTGCTGATGGGTGCTCAGGTGCGAGAGCCCGGTGGTCATGATGTTGCCGGAGCTCAGGCCGATGCCGAACATGTAAAGCAGGTAGATGCCGGCTGCTGCGCCGCTGCTTAGATGGTGACCGAAGATGAAGAAGCACAACACCGCGATGATGGCGCAGGTGCCGCCGAGGATCAGCGGCGGCTTCGGACCGACGGCGTCATAGACGCGACCGCCGAGCAGCGCAAGGACGGCACCCAGCGCCGCGCCCGGCAGCAGGGTGAGGCCGGCGATCAGCGGCGAGGAGTGGTCGGCCAGCTGCAGATAGTTCGGCAGTACGAACGACAGGCTCAACGAAATGGCCTGCAGCAGGAAGAACGCAATGACAAAGCCGGAGAAGCGCAGGTTCTTCAAGGTGCGGATGTCGATGATCGGGGCGTCGATCTTGAGCTGGCGCATGCAGAAGAGCACAAGGGCGATGATGCCGACGACGATGGCGCCGCCCACCTGCAGGCTGATGATCGGCTTGGTGGTCATGGAACTGAATCCGAAGATGAGGCCGGCGAAGGTGATGGCGATAAGGGCGATGCTCAAAATGTCAAATTTGACGTCACGGATTTTGCTCTTCTGCTGGATGCAGGCGATGCCGAGCACGAGCGAAATGAGCACGACCGGCAGCAGGCACGCGAAGATGACGCGCCAGCTCGTGTTCGAGACGACGATGCCGCCGAAGGTTGGGCCGATGGCCGGGGCCACTGCGGTGAGCAAGGTGCCGAAGCCCATCATCAGGCCGATTTTCTGAGGTGGAACGGTTTCGAGAATGATGTTGAACATCAGCGGCAGCGCGATGCCGGCGCCGATGCCCTGGATGACGCGGCCGGTCACGAGCAGCGCGAAGTTAGGCGTGAAGATCTCGATGATGAGGCCGGCGAGGAACGAAAGGTTCGCCACGATGAAGAGCGACTTGGTGCGGAAGCGAGCCTTGAGCATGGCGCTTAAGGGCACGACGATGGCGATGGTGAGCAGATTGGCCGTCGTCACCCACTGCACGGTTTCGGTGTTGATGCCGAATTCCTTCATCAGCGTCGGGAAGGTGACGTTCATGGCGGTTTCGACGGTCACGCCGCTCAGCGAGAGCAGGCCGGCCGCGATGATGGCGCCGAAGACTTTGCCCGGGATTTTCTCGGATTGCCGTTGTGGTTGCGCGGCAGCCGTTGATTGCATTGTAGTTTGCGTATTCGATGTCATAAATAGTGACTTTCTTGATTTGTATTGAATGTTATGTTGTTGCCCAAAGTGCTGATTTGATACAACTTGGCGCGCCAAGAGGGTCGAATTTTGATGATTTGGCTCTCAATCTTCATTTTTTGGGCCTCTTGGTGCGCCAAGACCGCTGATTTTGGAAGATATGTAGGCAATTCTTCCAAAAATGGGTCTCTTTGCGCGCCAAGAAGTACAAATTACGCGGATTTATGATGGATAAGTATGGTGTCGCATGATTCTGGCTTTACGTTGGGGCAATGATTATCTGGAGTAAATAGCGCTATCGCGATTACCGAGGAGGCGCTAGTTCGATTCCGGGATCGTCGTCGCGTGTGCGGGCGAAAAATGCCAGCATTTCCTTGAACTCGGCGATCTGCGCGGGGGAGAAGCGGCGCTCGAACTCGCGTTGCTCGTTGTCGATATAGCCGTGGATGGCATCGATACTCTGCTTGGCGCGCAGAGTGAGTTTTACGGTTTTGCGACGGGCGTCGTCAGGTGCCTGTTCTCGTGTGAGCAATCCGCGGGCCTCCATGCGTTGCAAGGTGACGGTAACGGTGGATCGTTGGATGTGGAATTCCTCTTCGATGGCGTGTTGGGCTACTTCACCGCCCGGTTGTGAGCTCATGAAGTTGATGACGGACATCTGCACTTCGGTGAGCCCGTAACGCGCCGCGAACCGCCCGAGCTGCTGAGACATCGCGCTCGAGGACTGCTGCAGCAGGCGCCCGTAGTTCTCCGGCCGCCCGTCCGACGTATCGGTCATATTCTTCTTGCCTTCTCGACAGTCGGGCGGCGCATGGCTGGCCCGACAAAAATTAATTCGTTAGCTAACTAACAAATAATATCGAGGGTCAGGACATTTGATATGGACTGCTGGTCTTGGCATGTTCGCCGGATTGCGTCAAATAGGAATTTAAGCACATATTTCGCCCCCAAATATGCTTAAAATCCTGCGTTACAGTTTCGATAGCATTTCAAGCGCGATTTTCGCTCAAAAATGTGCTTAGATTCCTCCGTCGTGATTTCGATGGCGATTTAAGCATGTTTTGCGATGGTTGCCGATACTTGGTCCGTGTTTGTTGGCTGGTGCGGTTGGTGTCGCAGGATGTTGGCTGGTGCGGTTGGTGTCGCAGGATGTTAGCTGGATGCCGTTGGTGTCGCAGAATGTTGGCTGGATGCGGTTGGCGTCGGTGAAAGCGGGCTGGTACGGTCGGCGTCGCCGGAATCAGCATGGATGAATCGCCTGTTTTGATGAGCGCCGCGCCATTACCAGTTCAGCACCATGTCACATTGGCGCCTGATGCCTGCGCCGATGCGTTTGACAAGTTCTTTACGTTCGATTGCCGAGCTGCCGTTGGGGGTCCTGAGCGATTCCGGCGAGATCTTGAGTTTGGCGACATCGGTGAGGGCGGATTTCGCGGTGTCGTTGAAGGTATCAGGCAGGATTTCGGCATAGTGGCGGAGCAATCCGGCGATGAGCTCCGCGTCGAGTTTGGCATCTTTGCAGAGCTTGAGCCAATGTTTCAGCGTGATGCGCTCGTAGTGGTATTCGCCGCCGATCGACATGGCCATCTTGCGTTCGCCTTTGCGGTCGCCGCGTTGGTCGTAGGCAAAAATCGAGGCGATGTCATAGAACGGCGCGAGCCGAGACGCTTCGCCGACCGGTTCCAAAATGGCGTAATTCTTGGCGTGCGCGTCTGTTCCCCCGATGAGGAAGTTCAGCATAAGCCCAGTGGTGAATTGGATGATATCAGTCTCGGCGAGCGCATTGATACGTAGAAAAGCGATGATGGAGTTAGCGCTTGGCCCTCCATCGGATTGATATTTTTGACGAGTCATATAGCTCATGGCTTGGCAAAGATCTTCTTGGTGAATTCTTGTGATATGAATTTGTCCGTTCGAGCCTGGCTTTTGCCTGCGATCCCAGCGTGTGCTTACGATGGCTGGCGTCCCGGAAAAACTTTGGAATGCCGATTCCGAAACGGAAATGTCAAGATTTCCAAGCGTTTTCATACAAATATATTCGTTGAAGGCTTGCTCGTGCAGCTGCGAGACGCCTGGCTTGAGTATATGTGTGGTTGCCGCTGCTCCCAACGCCTCAAACCATTCACCATTATTTTGGCGTAATGCTATTTTGCCCTGTGCCCCGTTCAGCGACCAATGTTCGTTTGGTCCTTGCCAAGTTGTGGGAACATCGTTTGCGAGATTGGTGAGCCGTTTGCCGATTCCCCTTTTGGTGATTGGCCGGAGTGTTTCGGGTTCCTCAAGTAAATCAAGGTTATCTGGAGACACGAATTGGGCGCCTCCTGCGCAATCGAGTCCGATTGCGGTAAGCAGAGCGAAGGGATTATTGGCACTTACGTCATAAAGTCGTCCAATGCGTTGGCGCATAGTTCGATCGTCTGGCAATACGCCGTCGATATAGGCTTCGACAGGCTTTCCGGTCCATGGTTCAAGCTGTGGCGGCATGGATAAGGATAATTGACCTTCTGCATTGCTGTCGTATAAAAAGCTATGTTTGCCGTTTTTGTCTTCTCTTAGTGAACCGATTGGTCTTCCTTCGAGATACACACGTAATTCGTTGGTCTTCATTGTTTCCCCATTCGCAATTATCCTCATTGACAGTGGCGGATATATCTATAGTATCGAGAACTTTGTCTAGATTCATTTCGGGTGCGTTCGGCCATTTGCTCGAGGAATGCTTCGGTTTTCCGTTGTCCTCTTGCCGCCAGTTCTGAAAGCGTCACTTTTCCCATTGCAGATTCGGCCTGTGTGTTATGGGATTCAGTTTTTTGGATGGCGTTGTCTGATTGTTTTTTTTGAGGCTTGAGAGTTTTCGGTTCTTTCGATGCATCGCTTTTTGAAAAAGAATCTGCGGGCGCATATTGAAGGATGGCAGTAATTCCGAGTTCTCGGAAAAGGCTAAAGATTTTTTGAGTGCTTGGATCTTTTATTTTTCCGTTTTCCATTCGGCTGAGCCACGAACGGGGGATATTCGTTCGATTGGCGAGTTGCGACTGGGTAAGGCCCCTGGCTTTTCGCGCGTCACGCAAAGTAGCAGAGAGTTGTGGGATGGAACGTATCTGCGTTTTGAACATGTCCATTGAGACCCCTGCTTACAAAATGTTCCAATTTTCAATAGAATTATACTATGAAATGTTTCGAATTCCAAACATTTTTAAATTGTGTTAAATTCGAAACATTCTAATAGCGTTTCGAGTTCCAAACACTTTTGCATTTTTCGTTTTACTGAACAACTGATTTATTGTAATGGCGAATAAGCCTTGAAATCTTACTTCTTCAGCCACTTGTCGCCGCGGGCGCGAAGGCCGTTGAAAATCGATCGGCCGCCGATGAAGACGACGCTGAAGACGGCCCAGAGCAGGATCATGCGGACGGTGGCGTTGGGATTGTAGGCGCCGTCGATGAAGTTCAAGACAAGGACAAGCGGTAGATAAATGACGGTGACGATCGAGCAGGTGACGGCGAGGTATTTGTAGTCGCCGGCGCCGATGAGGATGCCGTCGAGCGCCCACATCCAGCCCGCAAGCGGCAGGAAAATCGCGACGACAATCATGCCGATGACGATGAGATGTTGGATGGCCGTGTTCGGGCTGAAGAGGGGAGCGGCGGCGAATCCGAGTGCGATAAGCGCGATGCCGACCGCAATGCCGCCATAAAGCCCTGCCCGTGCCGAAATCCGTGTCATTTCGCGTGCACGTCCGTAGCGTTTTGCGCCGATTTCCGTGGCAACCAGCGCCTGTCCGGAGATGCCGATGGCGTCGAGGATGTTCAGTACGAAGTTCCAGCTGGAATTGACGGCCTGATAGGCGGCGAGCACTTGCGTGCCCATGTGCGTGGCGAGCACGACGGTGGCCACCAGGCAGATGCGCAGGGCGAGCGTGCGGATGAACAGCGGCAGTCCGTCGGCGGCGGTGGCGGTGATACCGGAAATTCGAGGTGCGAGCGATGCACCGGCATCGTGCGACCATTTCAAAGAAGGAATGACCAGATAAATCCCCATAAACCACTGCGCGATCAGCGTGGCCAGCCCGGAGCCCATAATGCCCATGTCGAGCCCGAAAACGAAGAGAAAGTCAAGTGCGGTATTGAGCGCCGCGCCCAGAACGGCGGCGACCAGCGTGATCCGTACTTTCTTGAGCCCGCGGAAAATGCCGTTGGCCGCGTAGACCAGTAGCATTCCCGGAAGCCCGAAGATGACGGCCTGCAAGTAAATGGTCGCGTTGTCGAGCACCTCGCCGCGCGCGCCCATCAGGGAACATAACGGTCGCGCCCCCGCGAAGAACGCCGCCGAAATAATAACCCCGATAATCAGTGCCAGCCAAAGCCCGTCGACGCCGGTTTCAAGCCCTTCGCGCTTGCGCCCGGCGCCCATCAGCTGCCCGACGCGCGAAGTGGTGCCGTAGGCAAGGAAGTTGCAAAGTCCGGCGACGGTGAGCAGCACGGTGGAACCGATGGAAAGGCCGGCCAACGCGGTGTCGCCGATGTGGCCGACGATGGCCGTGTCGATCAGGACGAACAGCGGGTCGGCGATGAGCTGGCCGAAGGTGGGGATCGCCAGCGCGAGGATCTGCCGGTTGATGCGCCTGCGTTCGCTTTTGTCATACGCTTGTTCGTTGTCTGCCGTTTTATCCGTTCGGTTGTTCTCGTTTGTCATTGGCGTTTTGGTCACTGTGCCGATTCTCTGAATTCTTGGTTTCCGGGCGTTTCGATTGCCATTGTAATGGCGTAAAAGATAGGTTTCCAGTGCCGATTGTGTGCTTTTCGTTACGCGATCAGGATCGTGCAGTGTGTCGCCGATGGTGCGCTGAAGCAGTTTGAAACAGGTACGGCGGATTCGTTGCGTGCGTTGCTCTGGATCGTGGGTCTAAGAGCGGTGTTTGGAATCGGAATTTGACCAGTAGTTATAAATGGCCTAAAGGCTGGAGCATGGGGTGCAGGAATGCGATTTGCCTTGCTGGAGTAAACGTTCTATCGCGTTTTGTACCGTAAGATTGGCATGAAAAGCCGATCCGACCGCACATAAAGAAGGACCGCGCAACGGCGAACGCTGCACGGCCCTCCTTCTCGGATTATTGAGTGATGGTGCTATTGGCGGCTCCTTTATTGGTTGGCACGGTGTTGTGAACTGATGGTGCTGTTTCTGCGTTCATAGGCATAAACCATCGCGCAAATAGCGAGCACAACCAGCAGAATGAATGCCCAGACCGGTACCGTCCTCATCGAGTCGGTCTGTGCCATGGCGCCCTGAGCGGCTTTGTCCTGCGCGTCGCACCGATAGGCGACGGGAGAGACGGAACCACCGAGATAAGCGATAGGTTCGCAGCCTTGTTGTGATTTCTTCGGGCTTGTGGCCTCTGGAGCATTGCCGCCTTCGCCGAGTGTCTGATCATTGGGTATCGGTAGCTGCGGGGTGGCTACTGCGAGGCCGAAAGCACTGCGAAGGTTCGTGTTCGCACGTCCGTTGGCGGGGTTCATGCGAATCCCGTTTACGCTTGTGTCGGCACCGTCGGCATTCGCTTTGGCACCGTTCGTGGTTGCATGACGCGGGGAATCGGTTGCCGAAGATGAGGCCTGCGATCCAGGAACGTTTGAGTTGGAGGTGGAAGGTGTGATGAGGACAACGCCCGACGTGTCTGAAGCCGCAGTGGACTTGTGACGATGCTGCTCATTTGAAGACGCCGTCTTGTCTGGCGAGGCCGTCACGTTCGAGGACGTCGGCTTGGAATTGCTGTTGCCGGCTGGCTTGGAATCGCTGGCCGTAGAGGGAATATGGCCGTTGTGCGTAGGTTTGCTGTCGGTTTTGCCAGGTTTGCCGTCATGCTTGCCGGGCTTGTCGGTCTTTCCGGTCTTTCCTGTCTTTCCGGTTTTGCCAGGTTTGCCGTCATGCTTGCCGGGCTTGTCACTGGGCTTCGGCTTCAGGTTGACCGTTGTGCTGTGAGCGGGCTTGTGCTGTGGTGTCGGCGTGATGGTGATGGTCTGGATCGGCTTCGGCTTCGGTATGGCCTTCCAGGTCGCGTAGAGGGTGGTGTCGCCGTCAGCCAGATTTGCAACGTCACCGGGCTTGTATGAGCTGCCGGTGCCATCCTCCTTGGTGTTCCACGTGAACGTATAGCCTTTGGCTTCGGCGTTGTCGGCATCGAGCAGTTTGTATGAATTCTTGTCCGGCAGCGTCTTGCCCAGGGTGCTGACATTCTGCGGGGCGGACTTACCGTCGACGTGAACGCCCGTGGCATGGCCTCCGCTGATATTGTATTGCATGGCTGCGGTGTCGGTGAGATGGGTGCCGGCAGGCAGCGATGTTCCGGGCTTCAGGGTCAGCGTGCGGTTTTCCTGCCAGACGTATGTCCCGGCGGCTTGGGCGGCGTCGGTGAGGCTCCCGCTTTGGATATCGTTCCAATCGTAAGTGCGTGCAGTGTCTTCTGCGCTCAACGTGCTTCCTGGCTGATAGACCTTCACCCATTTGCCCGTGTAGGGTTCGTTGGACGAAACGTGCAATGAAGGCTGCCAGCCGCCCAATTGGGTGTGAGGGCCGATGGATATCTGCTTGATGGCGAAATCGCTCTCGAACAGGTTGTCCATAGTGGTGCTGTTGTTGGTGATGAAGGTGCTGAGGTCGACGGCGGCGAGCCTGTCGTCACCGCTGAACAGCCTGTCCATGGTAGTCACGTTTCTGGTGTCCCAATTGTGCAAATCGATGAAGGTCACATGCTGGCATTGGCGGAACATCGCGCCCATGTCGGTCACCGAGCCGGTGTCCCAGCTGCTCAGATCAAGGCTGGTCAGGCTTGAGCAACTGTCGAACATATGCGACATGTTCGTGACGTTGCCGACGTTCCAGCCGCTTAGGTCGAGCTTTTCGAAATCGCTGGTCCCGAACATCTGAGACATATCGGTGACATGGCTTGCGTCCACGTTGCCGGTGTGGTTCAGATGCTTAAGGCCGGAAATGCCGTTGAACAAAAAGCTGCTGTCTACAGGCAGCTGGGTCTTGCCGGCAAAGTCAACGTCCGTATATGCGGCATGGCCTTCGGTATACAGGTTCTTGAAGAACGTATTATCGGGTATCTGCGCCTCTTGGCCAGGTTCGGCGTTGATGGTGAGGGTGCAGGTGTCGCTCGTCGTCAAAAGTTCCCAGCTTCCGCCTGCAAGATTCCCCTGCGTCGCGCCATTGTCGCTGCAGGTGGATTCGTCCTGCACACCGACGGAAGGTGTCGGCTTGGCAAGTGACGGTGCGGCGGAGATGCTTGGAATTGCCGGGGTCGACTTCGTTGTGGCGTCTTGGCCTTGTGCCTTATTCGTGTCGGTCGTCGATGTCTTCGTCTTGTCGGATTGGGCTTGGTCTTGCGACTGTGTCTGCTGGTTCGACGTCGGTTGCCCTTGCTTCGTCTGCAGCTTTTCGCTTGGCTTCTGTGCCGCTTGTGCAGGCAGTTTTTGGTTTTGGTTTGTTTGTCTCGGTGTCGCTACCTGGGATGCTTGATCCTGTTGCGGCTGCATCCCGCCGATGTCGTTGGCGTTGGCAAACGCCGGCGTCACCAGCATCGCCGCAGCAACGGCGATGCCAAGCGCAGTTTTTATATCCTTGCGCATATTTCTCCCCTTCAATTTTCAAGTAAGTAAGAATTCGGCATTTAATATATAAATGCCTTATTCCCTTCCCCCAAAAAAATACAGTAATGCGTATATTGGACGAATAAATAGACGAAACATTGTTTTATCCATTAATTTCTGCCGTTCGCTCATCATTGCCGAAATGATTGAAAATCCAAGGAGATGGCAAATAGAGGTATGGGCGCTTCACCGCGATTGGGTACCTCGAAGATTGAAGATTTGATGATATCTCCCGCGGGTGCACCACGGTTGGCTATGATGGTACGAATGTTCGGTGCGGTATGGTAGTCCTTATTAATATGTTGCGCCACGCGCTACACTGATGTTTCGCTGTATGCTGTGGGTAAGTGGTAAGTAATATGACGAACGTAACCTCGAAACGTGAAGGAGCGGTTATGGCGGCTGGTAAGAAACTTGTCATCGTGGAGTCTCCGACCAAGGCGAAGAAGATCGGTGGATACCTCGGCAAGGATTACACGGTCATGGCCTCAGTCGGTCATATCCGCGATTTGGCGCAGCCCAGCCAGGTTCCCGCCTCCAAAAAGGCGAAGTTCGGCCGGTTCGGCGTCGATGTCGACGACGGTTTCGAGCCGTATTACATTGTTGGGCCTGAAAAGAAGAAAACCGTCGCGCAACTGAAAAGCGCGCTGAAAGACGCCAGCGAACTCTATCTCGCGACTGATGAGGATCGCGAAGGCGAGGCCATCGCGTGGCATCTGGTGCAGACGCTCAAGCCCAAGGTGCCGGTGCACCGCATGGTCTTCCACGAGATCACGTCATCCGCCATCAAAGCGGCCGTCGGCAAGACCCGCGACGTGGATGCCAACATGGTCGACGCCCAGGAAACGCGGCGTGTGCTTGACAGGCTGTACGGCTACGAACTTTCGCCGGTACTTTGGCGCAAGGTCGGCCCTGGGCTTTCCGCCGGACGTGTGCAGTCCGTTGCCACTCGTCTGATTGTCGAGCGCGAACGGGAACGCATGGCGTTCGTGCGCTCGCCGTATTGGGACGTCATCGCCGAGCTTTGTGCACCCGACGAGCAGGGCGAGAATGTCGATTTTGAATCTCGTATGGTTTCGCTGGGAGGCTCTCGTCTGGCAACTTCGCGTGATTTCACATCCACCGGTGCGCTGACCGCCGCCGCGCGGAAAGACAACGTCTGCCAGCTTGACGAGGCTCAGACCAAGGCAATAGCCGCGGAGCTGGAACATGCACCGTTCACCGTGGTGTCCATGGAATCCAAGCCGTACCACCGCCGTCCGGTGCCGCCGTTCACCACCTCGACCATGCAGCAGGCCGCCGGCAACCGGCTTTCGATGAGCTCTCGCCAGACTATGCGTGCCGCCCAAGGTTTGTATGAAAACGGCTTTATCACCTACATGCGTACCGATTCCGTGACGCTTTCGCAGGAGGCCATCACCGCCGCCCGCGAGTCCGTCACGAAGAACTTCGGCAAGGAATATCTGTCTGACAAACCCAAGCAATATGCTACCAAGACCGCCGGCGCGCAGGAAGCGCACGAATGCATCCGCCCTGCCGGCTCGAAATTCCACGATCCGTCCGAACTGGCCACCAAGGTGCCGCCGGATCAACTGAAGCTTTACACCTTGATTTGGCAGCGCACGCTCGCCTCGCAGATGGCCGATGCCACCGGCTTCACCGCTACCGTGCGGCTTTCTGCGCCCGCCGGTGATCGGGGAGAGGCCATTTTCCAGGCTTCCGGTACCGTCATCGAGTTTCCCGGATTCCTCAAGGCCTCCGGATGGCCGCGTCGTTCCTCCGGTTCTTCGTCTGCTTCGCTGGCATCCGGTTTGTCCGCCGCAAAGGCGAAGGATACCAAGGATTCCGTCAAATCGCGTGATTTCGAAGAAAACGAGGCGTTGCCGCCGATGAAAACCGGTGAGGTGCTCAACGCCACATCGGTCAGTGCCGACGGCCACGAGACCCAGCCCCCGGCACGCTATACCGAGGCGTCGTTGGTCAAGACGCTCGAAGCCAAGGAAATCGGCCGTCCGTCCACTTACGCCAGCATCATTTCGACAATCATTGACCGTGGCTATGTCTACGAGCGTGGGCGTGCGTTGATTCCATCCTGGTTGGCTTTCGCGGTGACAAAGTTGCTGGAAACCAACTTTCCGAAGTATGTGGACTATCAGTTCACCGCCGATATGGAAAACGGGCTTGACAAGATCGCGCAGGGCAAGGAAACCAGCAAGGAATGGCTCACCCGTTTCTACTTCGGCGACGGATCCGACGCGGCGAAATCTCAGGACGAGGCGCATGAGGGCCTGCAACAGCAGGTCGCGCAGCTCGGCGACATCGACGCACGCGCCATCAACACCATCGAGATCGGCGATGGTCTGCAGGTGCGCGTCGGCCGTTATGGCCCTTATCTCGAGGACACGAAGAACCTGGACGCCGAAGGCAACCCCGAACGTGCCTCGATTCCCGAGACAATGGCTCCCGACGAGCTGAGTGTCGAGGCCGGCCATGAGCTTATCAAGAACAATGCTGGCGGGCCGCGTGTGCTGGGCAAGGATCCAGCCACCGGCGGTACAGTGGAAGTCCGCAACGGACGGTTCGGTCCGTATATTGCGCTGATCTCACCTGAAGCCGAAGCGGAGATGAAGGCCGAACGCGAGGCCAAGGCCGCCGCGGCGAAAGCCGGAGACGCGGCGGATACGGCTCACGCCAAGGAAGGCAAGGCTTCCAAGACGGCAAAAACCGGCAAAACCGCCAAGTCCACCAAGACCCGTGTCAAGAAAACTGCCAAGTCCACGGCACCCAAGCCCAAGATGGCGTCGCTGTTCAAGACGATGAGTCCGGATACAGTGACGCTTGACGAGGCGCTGAAGCTGCTGAGCCTGCCACGTGAAGTCGGCAAGTATGACGAAACCGATGCCAAAACCGGCGAAACCAGCGAGGCCGTCGTCACCGCAAGCAACGGGCGTTACGGCCCTTATCTCACCAAGAAGAGCGCAGACGGCAAGTCCGATACGCGCTCGCTTGGCAGCGAGGATGAGATTTTCACCGTCGATTTGGACAAAGCCAAGGCGCTGTTCGCCCAGCCGAAGTACGGTCGTGGTCGCGGCAGGGGAACGGCCAAGCCGCCGCTGCGCGATCTCGGAGCTGATCCGGAGAACGGCAAGAACGTGACCATCAAGGATGGTTTCTACGGCGCCTACATCACCGACGGCGAGACCAATCGTACGCTCCCCAAGCAGTACACTCCGGAGTCCATCGACCCGGCCACCGCCTTCCAGCTGCTCGCCGAAAAGCGCGCCGCCGGGCCGACGAAGCGCCGCGGCCGTCGCAAGGCGACCACGCGAAAGACCAGCATGCGTAAGGCCAGTACCAAGAAGTCGACAGCGCGCAAGACGACCGCTAAAAAGACCGCTACCCGCAAGACGGCTGCCAAGAAGTAAGGGCTAATCTTTGTAGCCTGCGTCGACGAATTTATCCCGTTCCTGTTCATTCAGGGCGGGGTAAATTTCTGTATTACATAATCTTCAAAGATTTGAAGAAAAAAATATCTTCCGATTTGCATTTACGTATCGCTTTTGTTTCGTTTTGGTAGGGCTACGGGTTACGGCAAAGGCTGGGAATTCGTGCCTGTACATGCCCATCGGCTATTTAGCGGTTATTGACCGGAGAGATTTTCCGCTTATTGGGGAAATGCGTTATTCGGTAAATGGTCGTGGATGGCGAATGCCGATAACCGATGGTTGTGAATAATGGACGGCTATTATCGGATTTTTGTGGACGACTCGCCGCTGTAGGTCGCGACACGCCTGAAATGTGGATAACCCCTATCATCCGACCACAGTGCTTGGTTTTGTTCCGGTGATTTTGCCTTTTGTGCTTCGATGGAGTCAATGATGATTTCCACCGAGTGAATTTCCACCGAGTGAAAGAAACAAGTATGACGACCCGATCGATGTCAGATAACAGCAAACGTAGAAGGCCTGAAAACGTGAAGGTTCCGGCTCGTTCTCGTCGCGCTGGCAACACCTCGCGTCCTCCTGTTTTCCCGCTACAATTGGCGGTATTGCAGGAGGAAAGGAGGTGCAATATGCAGTGCGATGACTTGTTTGAGATGGACGGTGTGCGGCTCGGCTATACCGAGGACACCGTCACGATTACCGAAGTGGATTACGGACGCAAAGCAGTGTTCGATAATAAAGGCAATCTTCTTTCGTCGAATTTTCCGGAAGATTTCATGCCGTTTCTGTTGAACTATTACAAGCTGAATTATGATTTGGTGCAGGGCTCCCGCGAAGTAGATAGGGAGTTTGGCGATGACTGAGGAATTCTTTATTCATGGCTATGAGGTCTCATTCAATATCCATGATGGTGGTCATGGTGTGCATGTGCATGTTTCTCAAGGGCGAAGCAGGGATATGGCGAAATTTATACTCGCCAAAGACGGCAATGTTGTGTTGTCCCATGACAAAGGGAAATTATCGCCCAAAATGGTGAGGGCCATTCAAGTTGCGTTAATGCATCGATATCCGCTTATTGTCAACAGTTGGGACAAGACATTCGGCGAACATCATTTCGATAAATAAAGCATGGTAATTTCATTAAACTGTTGTGTTGGTTTATTGCTTTCAAGATAGGGTGATATTGGAGAACGCGTTTTGTTCTCTGGATATATCGAATCAGGCGGGATTGAGGATTATGAGCGGGGTGTTTATTTCGTTTGAGGGCGTCGATGGAGTGGGGAAGACCACGCAGGTCGAGCGCCTGAAGAATTATATCGAAGAGATGGGGCGTGAGGTCGCGGTCACTCGAGAGCCGGGCGGCACGAAGCTGGGGCTGGCTTTGCGGCAATTGCTGCTGCACGGTGGCGATATCGCGCCGCGCACCGAAGCGTTGCTGTTTGCCGCCGACCGGGCCCAGCACGTCGCCGAGGTCATTCGGCCGGCGCTCGCACGTGGGGCCGTGGTCATTTCCGACCGCTATATCGATTCGTCGCTGGCCTATCAGGCTGGTGGCCGGGAGCTTACGCAAGATGATGTGCGAAAGCTGAGCCTGTGGGCGACGAACAACCTGCTGCCCGAACGCACATACTTGCTTGATATGGATCCAACGGTTTCGCACGGGCGGCTCGAACACAGTGAGGATCGCATGGAGTCGGCCGGTGACGGGTTCCAAGAGCGTACGCGTCAGGCGTTTTTGGATTTGGCGGCGAAAGAAAAATCGCGGTTCAAAGTTATTGATGCCTCAAAGCCCGTTGATGAGGTATGGAACCAGATTCGTGCCGATGCCGATGATTTGCTGGCCGATTGGTCGTGCGGGCTGTGATCGATGGAACTGTCGGAACTTGTGGACGGCGATTCGTTCTTTCAACAGGCCGGTGTATGGGCGTAAGTCGTTAAGCCATGTCGGATTACATAATGTAATACTTAATGTGCCGGGTGGCCGCTTCGCTGGTTAAGTGGTTTGGTTTGCGGTGTTTTGGGGGGGCATTGTCGTAGGGCATGTGCGAATCCGCCGATGCCGGCAGGTTCGAACGAAACTTTGAAGTAATACAATTGTGGTATCTATCGGTAGTCTGAAATAGTGTGGTGATGACGGAACAACTGGAGGAACAATGAGCGTATGGGACTCGATCGTCGGCCAGGAGCAAGTGGTCGGGCGGCTGCGTGCCGTCGCGTCCGGCGACCCCAAGGCCATCGCCCAGTCATGGCTGATTTGTGGTCCTCCCGGATCCGGCAGGTCCAACGTTGCGCGTGCGTTTGCGGCCGCGCTGGAAAGCCCGAGCCACGGTTTAAATGACGAACCGGAACGTTCGAGCGAGCAGGTATTGGCCGGTTCACACCCCGATGTCACCATTCTGGCCACCGACAAGGTCACCATCGGCATCGACGAGGTGCGCGACCTGATTGAAACCTCTGAGCAGACCCCGAGCATCGCGCCCTGGCGGATTATCATCATCGAAGATGTCGACCGCATGCTCGAGCGCACCACCAACGTGCTTTTGAAGGAGATTGAGGAACCCAGCCCGCATACCATTTGGCTCCTGTGCGCCCCCAGCGCCGAGGACGTGCTGCCAACCATTCGCTCGCGTACGCGCGTCATCAATCTTGCGGTGCCCTCAACACAATCCGTTGCGAAGTTCCTAGAAATGCAAGAGCATATCGAGCCCGCCCTTGCCGCACAATCCGCACGTTTGGCCGAAGGGCATATCGGAGTGGCCAAGCTCTATGCCACCAACGAACGGGTAAGGGGTGACCGGGCCGAACTGGTGTCCGGCGTACTGAATCTTGCCAAGGCCTCCGATGCCGTGCTCCTTGCCGGTCAGCTTATCGACAATGCCAAGGCGCAGGCGCAAACCGATGTCGAGGATCAGGCAGGCAAGCAGGAAGCGGAATTCCGCCGCATCAACGGCTTGGGTGAAAAGGACCGGATTCCGCCGCAATTACGTGCAGCCTTCAATCAGATCGGCAAGAAGACCGACATCAAGCGCCGTGCGACCAGACGCATCCGTGATGTGCTCGATCGTGACCTCAATACCATCGCCAGCATCTATCGGGATGTGTCCGTGGTGCAGAACAATGCGGAAGGCACAGCCGGCCTCATCAATATGGAAAAGCGTTCGTCAATCGGCAACCTTGCCGAGCGCCTGACCCGACAGGGTGTGGTCAACCGCCTCGATTCCATTGCCGTCGCCCGCCGCCGACTCAACGGCAATGGCAACCAAACTCTTCTCTTCGAGGCCCTGTTCTGCGCGTTGCTCGCGTGATAGGAATGGCCGGTTGCGACCCGGTATCGAAACGTAGCTGTCCCTGTGTTCTCGCGTGCTTCACGTTACTGAAACGTAGGTAGAAAATATGTTCACTATTGATTAGGCGAGGGCTGCGTTTCGTCACAAGGCTGAGGGATACTTAAGACATGAAGATTTCAGCAGATTTTACGACTATTCCCGACGATTTCACCGGGGCTGCGGCACCCGAATACAAGGTCGACGGCACGCCGATCGTCTCGTTCCCCTTCTACATCGACGAGGTGCAGGCGAACATGCATTATCTGCACTGGCAGCTGACCGACCCTGACTCGATTCCCGTCTGCGGTTTCGAATGGATTCACTGGTCGTCGGCCAACGTGCCGATCGACGCGCTGATGTTCGATTTCAACGATTCGCACGCCCTGCAGATTCCGCCGGACTTCTCGCGCACACTGCCGACGATGATTCCCGAGTCCGCGCAGGGACGTACCAGCGCCGCCAGCAAGTTCGTGGGTTCGAGCAATCCAGCGGTGACGATGCGATACAACGGTCCGACTCCGCCCGACAAGCCACATGGCTACGTGCTGCACGTCTGGGCTACCGTCGACCCGCTGCCGGACATGCGTCAAGGCTTCTGGCTCAACGATTTGTATCATAAGATTCTTGCCTACGGCGGCCCCATCGACGACGCCGAGATCACTTTCATCGGCAATCCGGCAAAGTAGGCGTTTCCGGGCGAACGGATTTTTCCCCATTGCAGAGTTTCCGGTAAATCTCGCTTTTTAGAACCTCTTGGCGCGTCAAGAGGTTCATTTTTTGAAGATTTACCCTCTAATCTTCGGTTTTCGGGCTTCTTGGCGCGCCAAGTACCCCCTTTTTCCGAAGAATTGGGCATCATTTTGGATTTTTTGGGGTTCTTGGCGCGCCAACAGATCTTAAAAATGGAGAATGGGCGGTGAATGTAAGAAAGAAGCGCAACGGGGATGTGATACGGCATCCATGATGGCACCGCCTCCATTATCATTGATACCAGCATTCAATAATTCATTGGGAGGAATAAGAAAATATGGCATGTACCACCATTCTGATTGGCAAAGACGCAAGCTATGACGGCTCGACCATCATCGCGCGCAACGAGGATTCGGCGAACGGGGAGTTCAACCCCAAGCGTTTCGTCGTGGTCAAGCCGGAGGACCAGCCCCGGCATTATCGCAGCGTCCTGAACCATCTCGACATTGAGCTGCCGGACAATCCGTTGCAATACACTTCGATGCCCAATGCCGACCTTACCAACGGCATCTGGGGCGAGGCCGGCGTCAACGAGGCGAACGTGGCCATGAGCGCCACCGAAACGCTGACCACCAATGAGCGTGTGCTCGGTGCCGATCCGTTCGTCGAGTTCGAACCGGCCAAGGGCAAGAAGGGCGAGCCGGACTATGTGCCTGAAGTCGCTGGCGGTATCAGCGAGGAAGATTTCCTTTCCATCGTCCTACCGTATATCAAGACCGCCCGCGAAGGTGTGGAACGCCTGGGCTCGCTGCTCGAACAGTATGGCACCAACGAGATGAACGGTGTCGCCTTCAGCGACGTCAACGAGATCTGGTGGCTTGAGACCGTCGGCGGTCACCATTGGATCGCCAAGCGCGTTCCGGACGAGGCTTATGTCACCATGCCGAACCAGCTGGGCATCGACGAGTTCGACCTTGAAGATGCCTTGGGCGAGCAGGAGGACTATATGTGCTCTACTGACCTCAACGAATTCATCGAGGCCAACCATCTCGATCTCGCCGTCGAGGCAACCACCCCGCTCAACCCGCGCGACGCCTTCGGTTCGCACTCCGATTCCGACCACGTCTACAACACCCCGCGCGCCTGGTACATGCAGCGCACGCTGAACCCGTACGACGAGGTGTGGGACGGCCCGGACGCCGATCATACCCCCGAATCCGACGACATCCCGTGGGCCCGCCAGCCCGAGCGCAAGGTCACCATCGAGGATGTCAAGTATGTGCTGAGCTCGCACTATCAGGGCACGCCTTACGATCCTTACGGCCACAAGGGCGACGAGCACACCCGCCATATGTACCGCTGCATCGGCATCAACCGCCAGAGCCAGCTTTCCGTGATCCAGATTCGCCCGTACCGTCCGCAGTCCGACCGTACGGTTCAGTGGATTTCCTTGGGCTCGAACCCGTTCAACGCGCTGGTTCCGTTCTATCCCAACGTCGACACGACGCCGGCCTATCTCGAAGCGACCACCACGCGCGTGACCAGCGAGAACCTTTACTGGGAGAACCGCATCATCGCGGCCCTTTGCAATTCCGCGTTCGCCGAGACCTCCAACGCCATCGAGCGCTATCAGGAGCTCACCGGTGCCATGGGCCATCGCATGATTGCGGCCACCGACGAGCAGATCGCCAGGCTCGGCGGCGACAAGGAGGCCAGCGCGGAATCGATGGCACAGACCGAGCTCAACGCAGGCAACCCCGAAGGCGACGTCGAACCGATGGAACCTGACCAGATCATCGCCGCCACCCGCAACGCCGAGGTGCGCGAGGTCCTGCGCGCCGCCAATCAGTCGATGGCCGACCAAATCAAGAAGGAGACGGACAAGCTGCTTGATTCCGTGCTTTACACGGTCTCGATGAAGATGGCCAACGGCTTCAACCGTTCCGACAACTAAGGCTTAGGTAGGTGCTGCTGAGGTTTGTGCGGCTGCGGCGTTTATGTTTGCGGCTGCGTTGGCCCTGGCAAGCCGATTGTTCATTAAATTGCAACAAGGTCGGTCGATAGAAATCAAAGAACGGCGGTATTCCGCGGTTCTGGATGTTATATCGATCGACCTTTTGCTGTTTTCCAACTGCAACAGCGTGATTGGCTGTGTGCCTATGTCGCTGATTTGAAAATTCTTACGTCATGATTGTGGAGTGTCCTACATCAATGATTTGAAAGTTCCTATGTCATAATCATGGAAACTTCCAAGTCGGTATCCGGGAAGTTTCCATGTCAGTGATTCGAGAGTTTCGGCATTTTCATCACGCGTAGCATCGCCCCAGTAATTCGTGGCTATTTTATCTTTCGTCAGAATAGTTTTGTGATTTGGGATCGAGGGTTTTGTTTTTGGCATGCGTCCCACCTGCGGGCGCGGCTGCTGATAGGCTTTGGGTATTGGTTGCGGGTTTATCGGCAGCGTTGATTCGCTGAAATAGCTTTGCGTTGGCAGTGATAGAGTCTAGCAACTTTGGATAGTTTTTACGCGCGTTGAAAGCAGGTATGGCATGGCTCTGATCGATCAATTCACTACCCAATATGGACTGGTCAAAAAAATCGATGCGTTTGGTTATCTCGATTACTTGAAGAACCACGCCGACGAACCGCGCAAGCACGGACAGGTCATCCTTGTTACTGCCGATACGCCGCTGAAGGCTTCGCGCGGTGAAGGGAAGACCACCACCACCATCGCGCTGATCGACGCGCTGCGCGCCCGTGGCATCGACGCGACCGCCGTATTGCGTCAGCCGAGCATGGGCATCACCGCGGCCGGTTCCAAGGGCGGGGCATCGGGCGGCGGCAAGTCCTCGCTTTCCCATCCCGAGCTGATTGACTGGGGTCTGTGCGGCGAAATGGCCGCCATCGAAAACGCGCAGAACCTGCTGGTCTCCTTCGCGGAGAAGGCCATTGACGAAGGCCGTATCGACACGATTCTCGTGCCGCGCGTCTCGGAAGTGCCCTCGCGCTCGCTGCGCCAGATCGCCGTCGACCGTGGCAAAGGCAACGTGCCTGAGCGCGTCGTCCTGACCCCGACCTGCGAGCTCATGCAGATTGTCGTGCTCTCGCATTCCATGGACGAGATTGCCGAGCGCGTTTCGTCAATGGTGGCCGGCACCAAGGACGGTAACCCCGTTACCTTCGGCGAATTCATTGACCTTTGGCGCATCACCGGTATCCTCGGTGACGCGGTGAAGCCGGCGCAGACCGAAACCGTCAACGGCTCCCCGGTCTATGTGCACTGCGGCCCCTTCGCCAACGTGTCGCTTGGCATTCCGAGCCTGATTTCCGTGGAAATGGCCTGCGCGCTGCACGACGTCGTGGTGGTCGAAGCCGGATACGGTGCCGATGCCGGCGCCCAGAAATGGCTTGACATCGCTTGCCGCGAGTTCGGAGCTCAGTGGCCGGCGGCTGCTGTGGTCGTCACCCGCGCCTCGACCTGGCGCGACGACCCGAAGCTCGCCTGGCGCTACCCGTTCCACGTCCATCGCCTCGAAAGCCTTGGTATTCCTACCTTCCCGTTGGTCAATCTCTGGGACGGCGAAGACGACCAGATCGATTCCCTGCGCGACACGGCGAAGTCGCTCAACTTCCGCGACCCGATCATCGGCAACCTGTTCCGTGACGGAGGCGAGGCTTTGGCTCCGCAGCTTGATGCGTTTGTCGGTGCGATTGGTAATACAAATAATTCCGCCAATGCCAGCACCGTCAATGTCTTAGACGCCCCCGCCGATGCCGCCGACCCCGAAGCTGCCGACAATCGCGCCAGCCACAAGGGCATGGGCCTGGTCGAGGACGTGAAATGGATTGCCAACAACGCGTACGGCGTTCCCGCGGACCGTGTGCTGTTCAAGCTGGGATTCGAGCAGTCTCTTGCCGAAGCGACCGAGCTTTGCAACGGCGTCGGCACCAGTATCGACGACCTCGCGGTGGTGGCGGTCAAGTCCCCGGCCACCATGACCGACGACGATTCCGCCGCAACCGACGAACGCACCGTCACTCTTAAAAAAGTCGAGCCGCATCTCGGCGCCGGCGTGGTGCAGGTCAACCTCACCACCTCGCTTACCACCCCGATGCCGAAAATCGTCTGAGGCCGTCGCATGGCTGAGCATGACGCCGATGACGAAAGCAAGTCGCCACAAGGTCAGGTTGAAAACAGCAAGGCTGCAGATGGCAGCGGGTCGTTGGATGTCCAGTCTGCGGATGACAAGACTGTAGATGGCAAATCCGTAGAGAGCGAGACGTTGAGCGGCGAGTCTGCAGGCGGCAAATCCTTGGAAGCTAAGTCAACAAGCAACAAGTCTGCTGGCGAAAAACCTGCGGACGGCAAGGCTTCGGCCCAGAAATCCGCCGACGGCAAGTCCGCCGTCCAAGGTCCTTCGGGCACCAACAAGCTGAATGCCGACCAGCTTACGGCCATTTCCGGGCTGGCGAAAGACAATGTCTACGTCAGGCAGTCCAAGTGGACCACGTTCCGCCAGCTGCCCGCAGGTCAGAAAGGCTCGTTTTTCGTCCAGAATTTCCTGCTGGGCACGGTCGCGATCGTCGCGGCTGTTGTCATCGTCGTTTCCTTGGTGGTCACGTATCTGACGAAGCCACCCACCCCGGTGTTCACACTCGAAGCAGTGAATATGCACCAGGATTCGTCGCAAATCAGCGCGTTGAAAGACGGATTCGTCAAATACGACAACATCAAGGACTCGCGCCTGATCGATTTCGGCAGCGATCTGCACATCGCCAAAAACAGCTATGCCGACGATTCCGCGAAAATCATGACCCAGATTTCCGCCGGCCAGATCAACGCGATGATTTCCGACAAGAAGACGATAGCGACGCTGTATAAACGTGGCTTGGTCAACAAGCCGTCGGAAGTGCTCACCGCTTCAGAGCTCAAGCACTATTTGGATATGGGGGTTCTGGTCGACGCGCAAGGCAACCCTGCCACGAGTGCCAAAACCGCCGTCGCTTTCGACCTTTCCCGCTCACAGACGTGGAAGGCCAAAGGTCTGCCGGAATCGGCGCTTTTCGGTTTCGCCAACGTCAATAACGGTAAAGACCATCCCCGCGCTTTCGCACGCTATCTCGATTTCAAGTAGGCGGACTGTATCTATCGGCCGTGGAGTTCCTGCAGCCGACAGCATGGCCGTGGCCCATCGGCGGAATTCGGTGGCCTGCCTGTTGTTCACGCGGTAGCCGGTGGCGTGATTGCATTGAAACCATAAAACGATTGGGCAATGCTTGCCGGTTGAAGTAGCTGTCAAAATTCTTGAGCAACTCCATAACAACAAGGCGATGAGCCGAACCAATAAAATGCTTGGTTGGTTTATCGCCTTTAAATGATTGTTATCGGCACTATTCAGCGCCGGCGCAAAAATCAGAAGTTGCCGCCGTTCCAGCCCCAGTCGCCTGTGGCCGTGTAGCGGATATAAGTGCGGTCCTCAGGCACACCGAGCTCCTTGTTGAGCGCGGTCATGATCTGCTTCGACATCGATTCCCAAACGGAACGGTCGACGCTGCCGGGCGCGCCCATCACGTTCACCTCGACGTAGGCCGCTGGCTTGTCATCGGTACCACCGAAGTAAATCGGCATGTTGTCCTCGAACGGGCACATCAGCCAGCTCTCGGTCTTGCCGGGGACGGCGGTGATGGCCTTACCGTACGCGGCTTTCAGGGCCTCGCGCTGCGACGGTGTGGTGGAAACGGAAACGTGGGTGTGGATGACTGGCATGATAGCTCCTTTGTCGTTATGAATCTGCACGTGCTTTTATAGTAACCGTTTTCGATTGCGGGGCTATGAACATTCCCATTTTTCGTATACGCAGGAAGTTGGCAATGGCTGCAATGTGGCGGTGCTGCGCAGATTATCGGGGTATTTGGTGCAGAGTGTGCCCATGAGGTTCAACGACGTGCCGGTTACGTCTACATTGAGTAAGGATAGCTAGGTGCGTCGTGCGACCTGGGGAAAAGTATCACACGGTGATACTCAACGTAACGCGAAGGTCAAATTGCAACGTGCCCGCGATATGAGAGGGAAGGAACGGCATAACGATGAGCGATAAGCAGGCCCAGGAACCGAAAAGCAGCGTGGCAACGGCTCCTGGAAAGCTTTATATCGCCGGCGAATATGCCGTAGTCGAGCACGGCCACCCCGCGATTCTCGTTGCCGTCAACCGTCTGTTGACTGCTCGCATCACCGAGCACGAACAACCCCAGACTTTTGGTGTCGATCCGGTCGGCCGTATCCATTCCGCAGGTCATCCTGAGGCATCGGTTACATGGCGGCGTCGTGCGGGACGTGCGGTGCCCGATGTGGAGCAGCCGGGCGCCGCGTTCGTTCTTTCCGTCATCCACGCGGTTGAGGAATTGGCCCAGCAGCAAGGCAAGGACCTCAAAATCTACGACGTTAACATCGAAAGCGAACTTGACGACGCCTCCGGGCGCAAGTACGGCCTGGGCTCGTCGGCCGCGGTGACGGTGGCGATGATGAAGGCGCTGACGGCCTTCTATGGCCTTGAACTTGACCCGATGCAGCAATACAAACTGGCGTTCGTCTCGGCCAGCCGAGCACAGAAGGTCGGTTCCGGTGGCGATTTGGCGGCAAGCCTGTTCGGCGGCTGCATCCGCTTCACGGCGGTTGACCGGCAGTGGGTCACCAATCGCCTGCAGGATACTGCGTTGAGCGACCTGATTGACATGCCGTGGCCGGGATTGAGTATCGCGCGGCTTCAGACGTTCGGGGATGGATCCAGTCTGCGCCTGATGGTCGGATGGACCGGCAACCCCGCCTCCACGCCCTCGCTGGTAGGCCATGTCCAGCAGCAAAGCGCCGCCGAACACGAGCGGATGTATCAGGACTTTCTTAACGGCAGCGATGCCTGTGTGGATGCCTTGGCGCAAGCCTTGATCGGTAACGACGAGCAGGCCGTCATCGCCCGCGTGCGTGAGGCACGCAAGCTGTTGCAGGACCTGTCGTCATTTACGGGCGTGGTCATCGAAACGCCAGCCTTACGTGATTTGGTCGAAGTGGCCGAAAGCCATGGTGCCGCGGCAAAAAGTTCCGGTGCGGGCGGCGGCGACTGCGGCATCGCAATTGCCGGACCGACCGCCGATTGCGACGCCGTTACGCGCGGTTGGCAGGAGAAAAGCATCGTTCCGCTGGATTTATCGGTCCATGATCCACAGGTCGAGCTGGCCGATTGGACGGGTACCATTCCGGACATGTTCGGCGGAATTGCCGAAAGCATGCGCACCGAAGGAAATTTTTCGGAACGGGTTGGCGGTGGCGAGGCCACTGGCATTGATGGTATCGCCGATATCCCTCGTACCCGCGGTGTCAATGACGTTGACGGTGCTGGTATCGCTGGTTTTCGCGGTGCCGGTGTCGACGGTTCGGGAACGCAGAATCTGCCGCTCTCGAACGCCGTGGCAGGCCACATTTTCAACGAAGATTCGCGGGTTTCCGGGGCCGGATCGAACCGCAAGAACGACCACGTGCGTCTTGCGCTCGCCGAACACGGCGACGAGCAACGCAACGCTTTTGACGACCTCGCTTTCGTCCATCACAGCTTGGGCAGCGTCGATGTAGTCGAAGTGGACATGTCCACCGAAGTCTGCGACGCAAAATGGGACGTGCCGTTCTACATCAACGCGATGACGGGCGGATCAACCAAAACCGGAGCTATCAACGCTGCGTTCGCACGTGTCGCTGCCTCGACCGGTTTGACCATGGCCGCAGGATCACAATCCGTCGCCATTCGTAATTCCAAACTTGAACCAACGTTCACCACAATCCGTGAGCATAATCCGTCTGGCTTCGTTTTTGCCAATGTCGGGCTGTCGGCGAGCGTTGAAGACGCGCTGCAGGCCGTCAAGATGATTGGCGCTGATGCATTGCAGATCCACATCAATGCCGCCCAGGAGCTGGTGATGCCTGAGGGGTCGCGCGATTTTGAGGCGTGGCCGTCTCGCATCGCCGCCATCGTCAAGGCTTCGCCGGTGCCGGTGATGGTCAAGGAAGTCGGCTTCGGCATGAGCGCGCGAACCGTAGGACAGTTGGCCGAGTTGGGCGTTCGCACGGTCGACGTCAGCGGCAGGGGCGGCACTGATTTCGCGCGTATCGAGAACGCGCGGCGCGCAGGTCACGAGTACAGTTACATGGCCGGTTGGGGCCAGTCCACGGCGTTGTGCTTGCTTTCATTGATACCTGAAAAGTGTAATGCAGAAAACGTTAATAGCTCTCGCGACTTTGCATCTTGTTCCAGTGGAAGCGCAAATGGCGCCAAGCGACTTGACGCTGCCGGTGCTGGTTTGCGTGCGGATAGCGCGAATGAAACCGACCGCAGACAGAATTGTTCCAACGGAATCGACGTTACCGTACTCGCGTCCGGTGGTGTGCGCAACCCGCTTGACGTGGTCAAGTCGCTCGCGTTGGGCGCACAGGCTGTCGGTGTCTCCGGTCACTTCCTGCAAGTGCTGAGCGCCTCCGGAGAAGCCGGGCTGACCGTCGAAATCAACGGTTGGAAGGCTCAGGTGCGTTCGCTGATGGCCTTGCTTGGTGCGAAAACCGTCGCCGATTTGCGCGGCACGGATCTGCTGGTCACCGGCAAAACCGCCGAAGAGGCACATCTGCTGGGTGTCGACTTGTCAGCGCTTGCGCGACGTCAATAACCTGCCACAATCCGGTGTGTGTCATTCGCTTTGAAAAGTTCCGAATCATCCATTTCATTAATTCTTAATTTTTGGGGTATGTAGGCGCGCCAAGAGGCCCGTTTTCGGGAGATTCATGCTTAATATGCCCAAAATAGGGGTTCTTGGCGCGCCAAGTTGGCCATTTTTCGAAGATTGAAGGACAATTTGCCGTTTTTCGGGGTTCTTGGCGCGCCAAGAAGGGGCGATACCGCGACTTTTGAATTCTTGGGGATGGGCTTCAATGGAACCATGTTCCCTGATTTTTTGAGTGAGGACGCCGAAACCGTGGCGCAAGGGCTTCTCGGCTGTCTATTGATCCGTGAGATTGACGGCGAAACGCTGACTGTGCGCATCGTGGAAACCGAGGCCTACGACCAGCTTGACCCGGCGAGTCACACCTTCCATGGCAAAAGCGAGCGCAACCGCGCAATGTTCGGCCCGTCCGGTCATGCCTACATTTATTTGGTTTACGGCATGAACCTTTGCATGAACGTCACCGCGTTCGAGGAAGGCTTCGGCGCGGGCGCGCTGATTCGCGCCGCCGAACCGATGGACAGCAGAACCGTCGAAATCATCGAAAAGCGTCGCGGTGGCCGGCGTATCAAGGACTGCCTCAACGGACCCGGCAAGATCTGCAAGTCGCTTGGCATCACCATGGACCTCTACGGCCACGACCTGCGCAAGCCGCCGCTGAGCCTCGAAACTGGCTCCCTGCGCTCCTGCGAACACATTGAAACAACACAGCGCATTGGTATCAGCAAGGCCAAGGACCGCCCGCGACGCTTCGTCGTCGCCGGTAATCCCTATCTTTCACGCTGAATTCGAAAGTTCAGATCAGCACAAGTGCAATGACGACGAGGTTCATCACGCTCGTGGCGGCTTCGATCATGCCGATGTGCACAGGTTTCATGCGCTTATGCGTCAGCGGGAAAATCGTGGCCCGCAGCAGCAAAATGACGGTGGGAACGCCCCAAAGCAAAGTAGAGGCAAAAGTGCTGCGAGGCAGTGCGAGGCCGCTTGCCGCACGTAGCAGTGTCGGACTTGTGAAACCGAGCGCGACAAGCAAAACGTGATAGCCGATGGAGAGTGCATAATAACCGACGTGTCCATGTTCACGAATCATCGTCTTGACGAATAAGACTGAAGCATATTCGGTAAGGATAAACGCGAGTGCCGCGATGACGCCGGCTTTTGGCAACAGCGGCGAGCTGAAATAGTATTGTGCCAAGCCTGCGGAGTGCGGACCGGGCAAGGGATTGCTTTGATATACCGCCACGGCAGCTGGACTGTTCGGGTCTGTGGCAGCAGCGCTGTTGGGAGCCAAGACCGGCGACAGGCGTGACGTAAAGCGTTCGTGCGGCGCGGCGGGTACAAAGAATCGTGATCCAAGAGAGGCCGAAAGCAGGGCCATGCCTCCGGCTGCGATGACAGCGACGGCATTGCCCCACAGTGTGCGTTCGCTTCGCTTCCACGCGGCCCAGAACGACAGCACCGCCAAAACGGCGTAGGCCGGAATCCACCACAACAGTTTCGGGGCGAAAACGAAAACCGGAATGCCGACAATGGCGGTGATGATGAGGTAGACGGCCGCCGGCACGAAATAGATGGTTGAATGACGTTTCCGCACGTCCTTGGCTTCGTGCGCACGAACGCCCAGCCATCGAGCCGCGCTGAATTGGAAGCAATAACACAGCGTCCATGCCGCCGTCAGCCAGACATTGCGCCAGGAGACCCCGCCGACCACGATTCCTCCGATAGCCGGGAACAGCGCCATTGCCCAGGCCCCCGGTTGATCAGGCAGCCAGAGTTTTTGGTGATGGCGTTTGGAATGTTCTCGACGCTGAGCCGCGTTGTCATCCCTAGCCGTTCTGATCGTATGCTTTTTTGCGACTAAAGAATCAGATTTTGTCCCTATCATAATAATAAGAATATGCCGATTTTTTGTTTCTTTTCGATTTCACTGATTCGATAATTGTCTCGGTAGGGTCATAGGGAAATTCCATACACAGCTGCGATGTAAAGTCTGATTTGAAGCGCGGTAGATTAACAAAACGGCAGGGTCAGCACTCACCATGTACGACCCTGCCTGTCCGTGGATTAACCAGATTAATCTTTTTCTTCATGACTTCCGCTTTTCGTTATTGTGGCATCGCCTTTGATGGTGGCTTCGCACTGGCAAGTCAACAGCGGCGGCGGCACGCCATCGCACCATTCAAAGCTGACGAACCTATCGGTGAGAAGCCGCCGGAAATCAAGGCTGCGGGCCTTTAATGCGGCTTATTCATGTATAGGGTGTTTTATGCGTTCTGCTGGGTTGGACACGTGAAGAAATCCTTAATCTGCTTTGCGCTTCCGTACGAAGCCTGCGCACCATATCCGGTGGCGGCGTAGGCGGCCACGTAAGAAGCCAGTGACGCGGAGTCGCTGAGCGAAAAGCCCGAGGACAGGCCCGCAAGCAGGGTACCCATAAAGGCGTCGCCGCAACCGGTGGTGTCGACGGCGTTGATTTTTGCGGCGTCGACGTGGTAAGTGTGATCCTTTTCAATGATGATCGCACCGTCAGCGCCGAGGGTGACGACGGCCTGTTTGAAGCCGAAATCGTGCATGACATGGGCGATGTAATTCCAGTCCATCCCCAGCCAGTCGTCGTTCTTGGGTTCGGCGATGTTGAGCAGTTGCGCCATCTCGTGTTCGTTGACCAGAAGGATGTCCGAGTATGCGATGAGCTCGTTTGGCAGCTTGTCGGTGAAGGGGGAGTCGTTCAAAAGCACCTTGATCCCCGCGTCGTGGCACATTTTCGCCGTAGCGGTGACGGTTTCGATCGGGCTTTCCAGGCACAGGCCAAGCACCGATGACTTGAGCAGCACGTCTTTCCGGCTTTCGATGTAGTCGACGCTGACGGTTGCGTTGGAACCGGCCGAATAGACGATGGTGTTTTCGCCGTTGTCGTCGACGGTGATCACGGTCGTGCCGCTGGCGCCGTCGGCGCGGCGGACGTGCGTTGTGTCCACGCCGGCGTCATTGAGCTTGCCGAGCAGGAAGTCGGCGTTGGCGTCGCTCCCCACGGCCCCGAACATACTGACGCTCGCGCCGATTCGCGCGGCCGCCGCAGCCTGGTTGCCCGACTTGCCGCCTGGAAGGATGCGCAGCGGGCCTCCGGCAATGGTTTCGCCGGGTTTTGGCAGGCGCTTGGCGGTGACGGTATAGTCCGCGTTCATTGATCCCACAATGCTGATTGAACCGGAAATGCGATCAAGCATGGATATGGTATTCGCGTTCATATTGTCCTCGTTTCGCAGCGATGCAGTAACTCGAAGATTTAAAAGCTACTATAGAGGATGAAACGTTTTATCAAAGAAGTCAAATCAGATTTTCCTCGGCCAGGATTCCGTTTCTGAGTTCGTCACCCCGGCTCAGGCTGAATCGCTGTGGTCCTGGCTGATTCTCCGGCCCCGGCTAATCGCCCCGGATCCCAGCTGAAACCGTCGTTCTCCCACCTATAGCGGCAGGAAATGAACGAAAATTGTTACTTTACTGTCCCAATCGTGCTTTGATGGGTTCACAACGGGAGAAAATGAACAAGAATCCGTGTGTTTTTGCCTTAATCCTGCCGTAATCGATTTTGACAACAGGAAATGAACGAAAAATATGTTGGGAATGGTCATTTCCTGCCGTCATCAGCGGTGATGGTGAGAGCGTGGACGGCGTGGTGCTTTCGCGCGTAGATGTTTACGCGGCGTCTTCACGCGTAGATGTTGCGCGGGTGCATGTCCTCGGGCAGCCCGTCCATGAGGCCCGAAACCGATTCCGACTCGAAGACCGAGCGGATGCCGGCGGCCAGCAGCGGCGCGATGGAGAGCACGGTCATGTTCGGCAGACGCTTTTCCTCGGGCACCGGCACGGTGTCCATCAACACGATTTCGCGAGCGCCACAGCCCTTGAGCCGTTCGACGGCGGGACCAGACAAGAGCCCGTGAGTGGCGACCAGCGTCACGGATTTTGCGCCGGCCTCGCGTAGCGTGCGCACGGCTTCGCAGATGGTGCCGGCGGTGTCGATCATGTCGTCGACGACCACGCAGTCGCGTCCGCGCACCTCGCCGATGATGCCGTGGGCCACGGCGTGGTTCGGACGGGTGACGTCGCGGGTCTTGTGAATGAAGGCCAGCGGCAACCCGCCGAGCTTGGCCGCCCAGCGTTCCGAAACCTTGATGCGTCCCGCGTCAGGGGAAACGATGGTCGCGTTGTCGAGCGGCATCGAGTTCTTGACGTAATCGAGCAGCACCGGCATCGCGGTCAGATGGTCGACGGGACCATCGAAGAAACCCTGCTCCTGCGAGGCGTGCAGGTCGACAGTCATGATGCGGTTGGCGCCGGCCGCCTGGAAGAGATCGAACATCAGGCGGGCGGTGATGGGCTCGCGGCCCAGGCCCTTCTTGTCCTGGCGCGAATAGCCGAGGAACGGGGCGACGACGGTGATGGAACGGGCCGATGCGCGCTTCAGGGCGTCGATCATCAAAAGCTGTTCCATAATCCACTTGTTGATGGGGTCGGTATGCGATTGCAGCACGAAAACGTCGGCACCGCGCACCGGTTCGGTATAGCGCACGTACATCTCGCCGTTCGCAAAGTCGTAGGCAGTGGTTTCAAGCGGCACCGTGCCGAGGCATTCCGCCGTGGCCTCGGCCTGCTCGGGATACGCCCGACCTGTCACCAATGCCAGTCGTTTTTTGGGCTTACCATCGAGAATTGCCGACATATCTCGCCTTCCAATACATTGACCTTATGCCCGAATTGTTAGCCCGACACACAGACGTCGAACCCAATAGGGCAAGGATGAATTATAAGAAACCTCTCCTATGATACAGCCGCCCCCGCGCAAATCCGTAGTGGCGGGTTGGACGCGGATTCTGGAACTTACGATCACGTTTGGCATCACGTCGATCTGCGCTTTGACAGTCGCTGACATATCGCTTTTCGCAGTAGACAAATACCGTGGTAAACCATCATTTTTAAGATAAATAAATAGTCGCATTCTACCGAGTTCATTGACGTTTAGATTGAGTGGTAGAAAACAGTAGGGATTTTTCGCGTCGCGAAAGCATGAGATATTCAGAGGAAAAAACGGATGAGGGATTCCTTACTGAATGAGCCTGAAACCCTGGTTGCAAAAGGAGAAGACAGCAAATCGTATTCGTTGGAATTTCAACAAATTTCTCTGTCATTTCCTGTTTTTGCAGGCACAGTCACTTCTTGGGGTAAGTGAGCATTCATAGACGGTATCATGGTTATAAACAAAAGGGAGAAAAAGAGAATGCATCGTTGCAATAAGTACGGAAGCATGGTGCAGGACGGTGACGCGTTCTGCAAAGCGGGTGGAGAGCTGCAGAACCAGGTGTCGTGAACGAAATCGTCCGACATGCGGCATTGCCCGAACTGCGGGGTTTCGGTGACGGAAGACATGGGTTTTGCGGGGAACGCTGAAAATGATATTTCGGTCGGTAATGGTGTTGTATGACTTTGGATCCCGGGGATAGACTGGTTAACGAAAAGAATCCGATAGTTGAGAAGAGAGGATTTATGAAAGGTTTTCGCGTTAGAAAAATCATGGTGGCGATTTGCGGTGTGGCATTGCTGATGGGATTGTCTGCTTGTGGACAGACAAAAAATACATCGCAGAGCGATGGAACAAAGAGTCCTACTACATCATCTCAACAGAAGCAAGAGAAGCCGATGAAACCGACCGTCCTGTCCAAGTATCTTAACAGTGGGCGATCTATCTGGTTCATTGGCGACAAGCCGACCAAGAACTCGTTTATACGAGTGGTACTGGTATTCGAAAAAGGGAAGGTGACGACTTATGATGTCAATCCCTCTGAGTTCACATATGCAAGTCTTCGTGGCATGAGTGATAATGAGCTGCTGCCTAAGTTGAAAAGTTCGGCACGTGAAGAGTTCGCTCAACAAAACAAAAAGCGTGAGGATGATGTCAATAAGACTATACAGAGTCTTGAGCGGGAGATAAATGATCCAAACGAAAAGGCGTGTGTTGCCGTTGGAGATCAGCAGGACTATGACCTGTATGGGGCCCATTACGAGGCAAGTGCTGCCGATCCCGGTTGTAAACGAGAACTGTCTGATTTGAAAGTCTCACTGACCAATATTGAGATGAGCAAATTCAAGAATCCGGAGCCACAACCTTTTAGTCTGTCCATTACTACCGATGACACTGGCAATACGACAACCTATGAGACGTTGCATTTTACTGCTAATCAGTTGCTTTTTACACATGATGGCAAGCTACGTGAAGATGATGGCGACAAAAAGGATACCGATCACCATAGTTACGGAATGTTTACTAATAAGGAGGGAGACGAGTGCCCTGACAGTGGCATATGCAGAAAAGGCCAAGCCTTTTATGACACTCCTAAGTGGAAACAGGGAGATCGGGTGATGGGATTTGCTGGTGCCAGTGGAGCCTATCCCGTGTACGATAAGACATTCTATGGGTTCTACAATAGCAAAGACAAGAGCGAGGATGATCGTACTTATGCTCTTCAGATGCTGAGTAAAGGACAATCATTTACTATGCCGTCGTTCGATGGCCCTGACTCCAAGGGAGTGAAGATCGATAGCTGATACTCTCATGGTTTGATTGTGTTAAGTTGTGACAATTAGGTTGACTAGATCTGTGGTTTGCAGTAAGCGTCGGTGGATGCCCGAATTGGGGGGAATGTTTTCTCCCGATTTCGTTTCTTGATTTCAACAGGAATTCCGATTCTCTGTCGCAACCCGCCCGTAATATAGAAAAGCTATGTCTGGCGCGGGTTTTGCGCCTTGAGATGGCACGCATACACACTCCTGTCGCGGAAAGACCGCGGCCGACTTTAGTCCGAAGGAGGTGGGTGATGTCTGCACACAAATATGAACTGATGTTCATCGCCGATCCGGAGCTTGACGAACGAGCCCTGAAGAAGCTGACCGATGAGTACATGGAAATCGTCACCAAAGAGGGCGGTTCCGTTTCCGACCCTGATATCTGGGGACGCCGCAAGCTTGCCTATGAGATCGATGGCAAGACCGAAGGCAACTACGTCGTGGTCAACTACAGCTGCGAGCCGGCAACAAACGATGAGCTGGACCGCGTCCTGAACCTGAACGAGTCCGTCATTCGCACGAAGATTCTTCGCAAGGATGTCAAGTAAGCCCGTATTGGGAAATATTAAAATTTAGTCTATTTGCTTTTTGCTTCTCTCTGAATCATAGAGAGAACGCCAAAAACTGTTGAGGAAGGCACGTCATGGCAGCAGGAGATACGGTTATCACGATCGTCGGCAACCTGACCGCCGACCCGGAGCTGCGCACGATCGGCAGCGGGGCATCGGTGGCGAGTTTCACGATTGCTTCGACGCCGCGTACGTTCAATCGTCAGACGAACCAGTGGGAGGACGGCAACGCCCTCTTTATGCGTTGTTCGGCGTGGCGGGATATGGCGGATCATTGTGCGTCGTCGCTTTCCAAGGGCATGCGCGTGATTGCGCAGGGCCGTTTGCAGCAGCGTTCGTACACCGCCAATGACGGGAGCAACCGCACAGTCGTGGAGATGACGGTCGACGAGATCGGACCGTCCCTTCGCTATGCCACCGCACAGGTGCAGCGCCAGTCCTCCGCTTCTTCCAATGGCGGGTTCCAGGGTGGTTCCCGCAACAACGGAGGCTATAACGGCGGCTCCAACAATGGCGGCGGTTATAGCGGTGGCGGTTACAGTGCCGGTGGCAATGGCGGCTATCAGGGTGGCGCAGGCTACTCCGGTGGCGCATCGGCCGCGCCGCAACAGCAAGGCGGCCAATCCCAGGCTACCGGAACCGATCCGTGGAGCAGTTCCGCGAATTCCGGCGACGAATTCTCGACCTTTGGAGCCAGTTCCGATTTCGGCGCGGGTTCCGATGAGCCGGAGTTCTAGCGGTAACGTTTCCAGGCACGTTAGCGTGCCAGTAAAGTTCAAAAGCAAGATATAGACGTTTTAAACAAGTGTTAAGGAGACATTGATATGTCACGTAAAAGGCCAAAACCACCAGTCAAGCCGTTTAAGAAAAAGCCGAACCCGCTGAAGGCTGCGAAGATCACCGAGATTGATTACAAGGACACTGCGTTGCTGCGCAAGTTCATCTCCGATCGCGGCAAGATCCGTTCGCGTCGCATCACCGGCGTGAGTATTCAGGAGCAGCGTGAGATTTCTCGCGCCATCAAGAACGCGCGCGAGATGGCTCTGCTGCCGTACGCCACCAACGGCCGCTGATAGGAGGCAAGAACAATGGCTGAAACTAAGGTTATTCTTACCAAGTCCGTTCCGAACCTCGGTCACTCCGGTGACGTCGTCGAGGTCAAGTCCGGCTATGCACGCAACTACCTGATTCCGCAAGGCCTCGCCTTCGCGTGGAGCAAGGGTGCCGCTTCCCAGATTGAAGCGATGAAGCGCGCAAGGCTCGCCAAGTCCGTGGCCACCCGTGAGGACGCCGTGGCCGCCAAGACCGCCATCGACGGCACCGTTGTCGAATTGAGCGCCAAGGTTTCCGAGTCCGGCAAGCTGTTCGGTGGCATTTCCACCATGGACATCGCTTCCGCTCTTGAGTCCAAGGCTGCTGTCGATCCGAAGGCGATCAAAGTCGAGACCATCAAGACCACCGGCGAATTCCCCGCCACCGTGGCCCTGCACCCCGAAATCTCCGCGAACTTCACCGTCAAGGTCGTCGCCGAGTAATTTTCGGTTTGTATGTATAGCGGTTTAGAAACCGCAAGCTTAAGCAAGGAAAATCCCGCCGCATGTCAAATCGTGCAGGCGGGATTTTTCGTATCCGAACTAGGGCGTTTCTGCCTCGAAGAGTGATAAACCGGAATTCTTGGCTTTAAAATCGGTTTTCTGCCATGAGATATGCGGAACCCTACCGTAACGGAAAGCTGCGGTAGGGTTCCGCGACAACAGTGAAACAGTGATTTCAAACCACAATCATTGAGCGATGTAGCCGCCATCGACCACGAATTCGGAACCGGTTGCGAACTTGGACTCGTCGCTGGCCAGGAAAACAGCCATGTAGGCGATGTCATTCGGGTCGCCGAGGTGACCCAACGGGGTCTTCGCTTCCTCAAGTTTCACCAAATCGGGAGTGACGTCGACCATAGGGGTGTGGATGTATCCGGGATGGATGGTGTTGACGCGGATGTCGTACTTCTTCTCCGCACAGTACAGCGCCGCGGACTTGCTCATGATGCGCACGCCACCCTTGGTGAAGTCGTAGGCGAGGTTGAATGATTCGCCGATGAAGCCTTCGATCGAGTCCATGTTGATGATCGAACCGCCGCCGTAGTTCTTGATGTTTCGGATGCCGTGTTTGGTTCCGAGCATCATGCCGGTGCCGTTGATGGCCACGACCTTGTTCCACTGTTCAAGCGGGATGTCCTCGATGTTATTGCCGATGGCGATACCGGCGTTGTTGACTACGACGTTGACCTTGCCGAACCTTGCGATAACGGCCTTGAACGCCGCCTCCCACTGGTCTTCCTGGGTCACGTCGAGCGTGACGAACATCGCATTGTCGCCGATCTGTGCCGCGATTTTTTCGCCGGTATCTGCATTGATATCGGCAAGTGCCACTTGTGCGCCCTCGTCGACGAATTTCTTGGCGATGGCAAGTCCGATTCCGGAAGCGCCTCCGGTAATCAATGCGACTTTGCCATCAAGACGATCTACCATGATCTAACCTCCTCATTGTATGGTTATTGCACATTTAGTCTATCACTTGAGGAATTTTTATATCCAATTATCATAATTTTGCGCAAATTGATTGATGCTTTCCGATAATGGATTGTTCTTTTAAATGAACTATCAGTATTTTTGATATTTTTAAAATTTCCAAAGCGTTTTTGAATCCTACCGGAATGTCTGCGGGTAAAAGTCGGGAATGTGTGTCGCCTCTCAGACTTCATTAGCCTCATTGAACACACAAATGTTTTGAAGTGATAACGATACTTGGCGTATAATGGATAAGTTGCGCGTTCGGGGGGTCGGGACGCGCCGACTATTTGTCACACCCTTCAATGCCAAATTGCGGCAGAAGTATGTTGAGGTTTAACGAATTTGCAAGAAGAACGTGTTTCCACACAGACAAAACTATCCATCGCCGCGGCGGCCCTGCTTTCATTCACCGGTATCCTTACGGAGACCTCGCTGAACGTCACTTTCCCGACGATGACCCGCGAATTCGGCCTGCCGCTTTCGACCATCCAGCTGCTGACTTCCGGCTACCTGTTGATGGTCACCATCGTCATGAGCACGTCATCGTTCCTGCTCAAGCGTTTCGACGCTCGTCTGCTCTTCCGTTGCGCCGTTATCGTCAGCCTTGTCGGTACGGTGCTGTGCTGCCTGCCCCTGAATTACTGGCTGTTGCTGCTCGGCCGCCTGCTTCAGGCCGCGGCCACCGGCGTCTCCACGCCGTTGATGATCCACGTCATCCTTTCCCTTGTTCCGGTGAGCCGACGCGGCGCCTACATCGGCGTCGCCAATATGGTCACGTCGTTCGCACCCGCGCTCGGGCCCACCTACGGCGGTCTGATCAATTACTACTTCTCTTGGCGCATCATCTTCGTATTCACCTTGCCGCTGCTTGTCGTGGCCTGGGCACTTGGCGAAGGCAATCTGAGGCTTAAGGCCGAAGGGGCGAGCGAATCCTTCGACGGCATCGGGCTGGTGCTGCTGAGCTTCTTCATGTTGAGCTTCACCGAAATTTTCGACCAGTTTGGCGCCAACGGCGGTTGGTCGTACAAGGTCGGCATCGCCATCTGCGTGGCGGCGGTCCTGCTGGCGCTGTTCGTCTGGCGGTGCCTGAGCTTCAAGTCCCCGCTGCTCAACCTGCGCCTGTTCAAGAAGCCGATCGTGGCCCTTCGTGGCGCCAACTATTCCATCCTGCAGTTCATCAACATCGGCAGCTCGTTCCTGCTGCCGGTTTTCGCCGAGAACTTCCTTGGCATCAATTCGCTGGCCGCCGGCTTGATGCTGCTGCCCGGCTCGTTGCTCGGCGCATTCATCGCCCCGTTCGTCGGCAGGCTTTACGACCGCCGCGGCCCGACGCTGGTGCTGCTGGTCTCCAATATCTCGCTGATTATCGGCGCGAGCGCCCTATGGGCCTTGACTGGCAAGGCGACCGTCGTGATTCTGACGCTGCTCTATATGTTCATGCGCGCCGGCTTCAACTTCGGTTACGGCAACACGATGTCGGATGCCAGCAAATTCGTTTCGGGAGAGCAGCAGACCGATTTCAACTCGCTGTTCAATGTGCTGCAGCAGTACGCCGGGTCGCTGGGGACCACGGTGCTTTCGGCGTCGCTTTCGTTGAGCGAGGCCCACATTCCACACGATGCCAAGGCGGCGTCCGCGGCGGGCGCGACCAACGCCTTCGGCCTGGTGATTGTGCTTGCACTGGTGGCGCTATGCATTACATTAATCTCCATCAAGATTCGCAAGGATCCTAAGGTGGAAATGCAGCAGGTCGAAGTCTGACCGCTGATTTCGCCCGGATTGCAGGCTCGTCGCGTTTTGTTTTCCTCAAATTGACCCCGTGCCCCGTCCGTTCTCGCTGGCTGTCGGCAGCAAGTAAGTAAAAAGTGGTCATTACAGATGCCGGACAGACTCGCAATTCGACAATTCGACAATTTATTTAGACATATCTGTTTATGTCGAATATAAATCATGCATTATCATATTTTCCGCATGATTTAAAGCCTTTACGCTTCCACCTCACCCAAAAATAATTGGTTACTATATACCCTCATGCCCATTTTGGGTTATGGGGGAATTGTCCGTTAGCTACGGACTCACTTGTGCACGTCAAGCCGGAGTTTCCCCGCCCTGTTTCATTAGCATCGGACGAGTAAGGAGGCGTGGCGATGACGACTGACAGCAAAAAGCATCTTATCGAATATCTGTTGAACCGGCGAACATTCGTTTCGGGCACCGAACTGTCGGCCATGCTCGGCGTCTCCACCAAAACCGTGACGCGACTGGTCTCACAGATCAACGAACGCTACTCAGGCGAGGGCGTGATGGTTGAATCCGTGCGCGGGCGTGGTTACCGGCTTAATTACCGCCATTATTTCGAGCACAAGCAGGCTGATGCCAAGCGGTTCGAGCGCGTCGGCAAGCTCACGCCGGTCGAGCGTCGGGACGAAGTGCTCAAGCGCCTGTTGATGACCTCGCCGCAACGCTACCGTATCTGCGAGCTGTGGGGGAAATTCTATATCAGTGATTCCGCCATCGCCTCTGATATGAAAACCCTGCGGGACATCCTTTCACGATTCGCGCTTTCGTTGGAACACGTCAACGACTACGTCTGGGTTTCGGGCGTGGAAAAAAACGTCCGTAAAGCCATCACCGATCTGCTGTTTGACGACGACAACGTGGAAGAGAGCGGCAGGTTCATGCAGCCCGACCAGCGCATCCACCAGCGCGACGCGGCGTTCGTCTCCCATCAGCTCGACCTGATCGAGGACCTGACCCGCGCCGAAATTCCGTACCCTTACAGTGTCAACCTGTTCACTCACCTTTACATCCTGATCGAACGGCACCGCAAGGTCGGTCTGCTTGCCGAAGACGGTTTCAGTGCGCAGGCGCAAGAGGATTTCGCCAAGCATCCGAAAATGGCGGATGTGTGCCGCAAGATCATCGGCAATCTCGATACATATCTCGACACGGAACTTCCGGAAATCGAAACGTATTACCTTTATCAATATCTCACCTCATCGAGAATCGATAATGGACTGGCGCGTTCGCAGGACATCCCCGACAAGGTGCGCGAGGTCACACGCTATCTCATTGACGAAGTGACAGCGGATCCCGGCTACAGCAACATCGAATGCGATGAGCTTTACTCGAATCTTGCCAAGCATATGAAACCGTTGCTCAACAGGCTCACCAATGGCATCAAGGTGAAGAACAACCTGCTTGAGCAGATACGGCTGGAGTATCCGCGGCTTTTCGACGTGGTCAAGCAGGCGACAAAGCGTATGGCCGAGCATTTCGGGCTGGCAGCGATCGATGACGAGGAAGTCGGTTTCATCGTCGTCTATTTCGCACAGGCGTTGGAAAGCCAGCAGACGCCGGTCAATATCCTTTTGGTCTGCACCACGGGATTGGGCACTGCACAGCTGTTGCAATCGAAAATCGAGCGTCGCTTCTCGCAATTTAACATCGTCATGACGGTGGCCACCAAAGATCTGGAAACTGCGCTTGAAGAGCACCCGGAAGTCGACCTGGTGATTTCCACCGTCAACCTCGCGGACACAATCGGCGTGCCGACACTTGTGGTCAGTGCCATGCTCACCCTCGAGGACCAGGAACGTATGGAGCGCAAGGCCGACACGATCCGTCGAAAGGCGGTGCTGCGATGAAGTGCCTGATCGAATGGGAGCCGTCGGACGTTTTATCCATTTGTGATAAGCCGTTGTTGTTCGCCTGGTTTGCGGACTTTGCGTGGCAAAAAGGACTGGTTGCGGAACGTAAGAATGTGGCCGCGTTGCTGGTAAGCCGCGAATACGCAGGGGAGACCCTGCTTGCTCCGACCCTTGCGAATCCGCATATCCAGAGCGATTCGGTGGTTGAGACCGCAATGGTGTTCCTCAAGCTCAAGCGGGTCTGTACAGGGTGGCAGGGGCCGGCAGCCGTCGACCGTGTGCTTTTCACGCTGATACCCGGCGATCCTGTCGCCTCCGATATCGAGCCGTTGAAGGACCTGTACCACCGGCTTGCCTGTGACGAGGCCATGCGAAAAATCGCTACCGGTCCGCTTTCGGACGTCGAAGACGTGCTGAGGCCTGATGGGGATTCCGGATGGTGATGAAACACAAAACGAAACGTTCGTCGTTTTCGCAAGCGATCGACCCAACCAAACGTCGCCCATCACTTGACGGGCGGCCAACCAGCGAACCAATCCGAACCAATCCGAACCAATCTAAACCAATCCAAACCAATCCAAACCAATCCAAACCAATCCAAACCAACAACCGACCGGCTGGCAATCAACCACCGGCAACCGGCAACCGGCTTGCATTCAAACAACCAGCAACCAATGAATGAAGGGAAAACAGCAGTGGAGACTTTATCACTGAATGAGGCACTCGACCGCGGGACGATCGTCACCGATTTCCATGCGGACAGCAAGGAAGCGGTGTTCCGCGAGCTTTCGCAGCGCCTGTGCGACAACGGCTATATCGCCTCCGTCGACGAGTTCGTCAAGGCGATCTATGAGCGTGAGACGCAAGGGGCCACCGGCATCGGCGAGCATGTCGCCATTCCCCATGGCCGCAGCGAAACCGTGAGGAAGAACGGCATCGCCATCGCCATTCTGCACGACGAAATCGAGTGGGAATCGCTTGACGACACCGGCGCCAAAGTCGTGGTGCTTTTCGCCGTCGGGGCCGACGATGCCGGCAGCAAGCGCCACCTGCAGCTGCTTTCGATGCTCGCCCGCAAGCTCGGCAAGGAAGAGGTCGTTTCGGCCCTGCTCAAGGCCGCAAGCGTGGACGACGTCATCACGGCACTGACCCAGGACTAGAAAACCGGAAACCGGAAACCGAAGCGCAGGGTTATGTACCTTAGCCGGCGGTTCGAATACCGGTTTTAAAGACTTGAAGGGCCGGGCAACAGAGCAAGGCCCGAATCAAGAAAGCAATATCAATGATCATCATCGATGATCGCTGAAATCACAAGGAGAACAACATGAAGATTGTTGGAGTGACCGCGTGCACGATCGGTATCGCGCACACCTACCTCGCCCAGCAGAAACTCGAGGACGCCGCCAAGGCCGCCGGGGACGAGATCAAGATCGAGACCCAGGGCACCATCGGCATCGAGAACGCCTTGACGCAGGAAGAGATCGACGACGCCGACATCGCCATCCTCGCGGTGGACGTCAAGATTTCCGGCGAAGAGCGTTTCAAAGGCCATAAAGTCGTCAAGGTTTCTACCGAGACCGCGATCAAGTCCCCGAAGAAGCTCATCGCCAAGATGCATGAGATCGCAGGAAAGTAAAAGGGATCAGGAAAGTCAATTATGAAGGATTTTTGGAAAAAAGCTAATTTCAAGGGTCACCTGCTGACCGCCATCTCGTACATGATCCCGATCGTGTGCGGCGCCGGCTTCATCATCGCCATCGGCATGGCGTTCGGCGGCAAGGCGCAGGACACGCTGGTCATCGGCAAGTTCGATTTCTTCCAGGCGCTCGCGACCTTGGGTGGCAAGGCGCTTGGCCTGCTGCCGGTCATCATCGCCGTCGGCATCGCCTTCTCGATTGCCGGTAAGCCCGGCATCGCCCCCGGTTTCGTCACCGGCCTCGCGGCCGTGGCCATCAGCGCCGGCTTCATCGGCGGCATCATCGGCGGTTACATCGCCGGCTGGCTCGCCTTCGCGGTCTTGAAGTATTTCAAGGTCCCCAACTGGGCCAAGGGCCTGATGCCGACACTGATCGTGCCGTTCATTGCATCGCTGTTGAGCGGCCTGTTGATGGTCTACGTCATCGGCACGCCGGTTTCGTGGTTCACCGACTGGCTCACCAACCTCCTGAAGAGCCTCAACGGCGCTTCCAACCTCGCGCTCGGCGCGGTCATCGGCGGCCTGTCCATCGTCGATTTCGGCGGCCCGATCAACAAGACCGTATTCGCCTTTGCGTTGACCCTGCAGGCGCAGGGCATCAACGGTCCGGTCACCGCCCTGCAGCTGACCAACACTGCGACCCCGATCGGTTTCGGTTTCGCCTATCTCGTCGCCAAGCTCTTCCGCAAGAACATCTACACGCATGAAGAGGTGGAGACCCTGAAGTCCGCCGTGCCGATGGGCGTGGTCAACATCGTCGAGGGCTCCATCCCGATCGTCATGAACGACATCGTCCGTGGCATCGTCGCCGCTGCCTGTGGTGGTGTGTGTGAAGGCGCGATTTTGATGTCGCTGACCGGCGGGGAAGGCGCGACGGTTCCGTTCGGTGGCTTCCTGATGCTGCCTACCATGGGCAAGAACTGGTGGGTCGGCCTCTTGGCCATCGCCGCCAACGTCCTGGTCACCGGCGTCGTCTACGCGCTCATCAAGAAGAATCTCACCCCGGAGGAAGTCGCGGGCATCACCGCGGGTGCCAACGAGGAAGAGGAAGAGCTCGATCTGGACGATATCCAGATCAGCAACTGAGCCGCGGATCGTCAATCGCGGTCGGCCGGCGTAAGTCGGCCGTCGCATGGTCGGTTACCGGCCCGCAGCCAAATGGCGGGTGGCCGGTAACCGGCCGGTACACGTCGCAAAAC
The DNA here is from genome assembly GCF_029433335.1 of Bifidobacterium sp. ESL0745. NCBI lineage: Bacteria > Bacillati > Actinomycetota > Actinomycetes > Bifidobacteriales > Bifidobacteriaceae > Bifidobacterium > Bifidobacterium sp. ESL0745. The sequence goes on along the minus strand of NZ_JAQTHX010000001.1, from coordinate 1,628,797 downwards.
AACCAGCGGTCGAACAAAGCGCCGGTCTCATTATCGGAAGGTAATAAACATAGTAATGACAGAGACATTGAACACCACACGCAAGATCCAGCTGGCACCATCGCTGATGACGATGGACTTGGACCAGTTCAAGGAACAGGTCACGTTCCTGAACGACAAGGTCAACGCCTACCACATCGACATCATGGACGGTCATTTCGTGCCGAATATTTCTTTGTCGCCGTGGTTCCTTGAAGAGGTGCGCAAGATTTCGGACGTGCCGATGGACGCCCACCTCATGGTGACCGATGCCGAGTTTTGGGTCGACCAGCTTATCGCAATCAAATGCGAGCGCATCAACATGCCCTCCGAAGTGATCAATGGCAAGGCGTTCAGCCTGATCAAGAAGATCCATGACGCCGGCCTCAAAGCCGGAGTCGTACTTAACCCGGAGACGCCGATCAGCGCGATCATGTCCTATATCGACCAGCTCGACAGCGTCATGATCATGACCATCGATCCCGGTTTCGCCGGCCAGCCGTTCCTCAAATCTACGCTGGACAAGATCGTCGAACTTCGTCACCTACGCGAGGAAAAGGGCTACAGCTACGAGATCGAGATGGATGGTTCCACCAACCTCAAGCACTGGAAGATGATTTCCGATGCGGCTCCCGACATCTACGTCATCGGTCGTAGCGGCCTCTTCGGGCTCACCGACAACATCGAGAATTCCTGGAACCAGATGGTTTCCGAGTACGAGCAGTCGACCGGCTTCCGTTTCGACACGGGCCGTTTCGTCTCGAAAAACTGAACGATTCACATTCGGGCCGGCTCTGGTATTGGCGCTGATAAGCCAATATTGGCACCGGCTCCCGTTAGGAGAATAATTATGGCAACCTCATTCACTTTTACCGTAACTGACCCCGAAGGCATGCATGCACGTCCGGCGGGCAAAGTCGTTGAAAAAGCGCAAAGTTATCAGTCTTCGATAACGCTGACCGACGGCGACAAAACCGTTGATGCCAAGCGCATTTTCGGCGTCATGGGACTCGGCGCCAAGTGCGGCGACACCATCACCGTAAACATCGACGGTGAGGATGAAGCCACCGCTTTCGTCGAGTTTGAACAATTCCTTAAGGAGAATCTGTGATGCGCAAGATCCAGGGAACTGGCGTTTCCGCAGGGGTCGCCATCGGCACCATCCATGTGCTCGCGTCCGGAGACGGGTCGGTCGAGCGCCGCGTGGTCAGCGATCCGGCGGCGGAAGTCGAGCGCTTCCGCGCCGCCCGCGATACCGCCATCGATCAGCTCGGCAAGCTGCGCGACAAGACCGCCGCCGAACTGGGCGAAGGCAAGGCCGAACTCTTTGACGCCCACCGCCTCATGCTCAAAGACCCCGACTATGTGGAGAGCATCGAAGGGATGATCACCACCTCCAAGGTCAACGCGGAATTCGCCGTCAACGGCACCGCCGAGCAGTTCGCCGCGATGTTCGCCGCGATGAACGACTCGTATATGCAGGCCCGCGCCTCGGACGTGCGTGACGTCTCCAAGCGCGTCATCACGATTCTCGAAGGCCGCGACACCGCCGAAACCGATCCGGACGACCCGCATATCATCGCGGCCGACGACCTCACCCCGAGCGAAACGGTACAGCTCGACCGATCCAAGGTTTTGGGCTTCGTCACCGCCAAGGGTTCCGCCAACTCGCATACCGCGATTCTGGCCCGCACCATGGGTCTGCCCGCGGTCATCGGTTTGGGCAAGGATTTCGACCCGGAGGACGACGGCAAGATGGCCATTGTCGACGGTTCGGCCGGTCTCGTGCTGGTCGATCCCGACGAAGAGAGCCTCCAGTCCTATCAGGACAAGAAGAAGGGCTACGAGGATCATCTTCGCCTGCTGCAGGAGCTTAAGGGCAAGCCTACGCAGACCAAGGAGGGACAGACCGTCCGCCTTTACGCGAACATCGGACGCCCTTCCGACGTCACCTCGGTTCTGGCCAACGATGCCGAGGGCATCGGCCTCTATCGCAGCGAGTTCCTTTACCTTGAGAGCGAGGACTTCCCGACTGAGGACTTCCAGTTCGAGGCCTACAAGGAAGTCGCCCAGAAGATGGGGGACCGCCTGGTCATCATCCGCACCCTCGATATCGGAGCGGACAAGCAGGTCGGTTACTTCAACCTGAAGCACGAGGACAATCCCGCGCTTGGCTACCGCGCCATCCGCATCTGCCTGACGCAACCGGAGATCTTCAAGGTCCAGCTGCGTGCGTTGCTTCGCGCTTCGGCTTTCGGCAACCTCGCCATCATGCTGCCGATGATCACTTCGGTGGCCGAGGTCTGCGACGCCAAGAAGATCATCGACGAGGTCAAGGTCGAACTGCGCAGCGAAGACATCGCTTTCAATGACGGCATCAACGTCGGCATTATGGTGGAGACTCCGGCCTCCGTCGTGATGGCGCCGGAGCTGGCGAAGGAAGTCGATTTCTTCTCCATCGGCACCAACGACCTGACCCAGTACACCCTGGCCTGCGACCGACAGAACCCCAATCTCACGCGTTTCGCCGACCCGCATTCGCCGGCCGTGCTGCGCATGATCAAGATGACCGTCGACGCCGCGCACGCCGCCGGCATCTGGTGCGGCATTTGCGGCGAGCTCGGTGCCGATTTGGATTTGACCGAAACGTTCCTCGAGCATGGCCTGGACGAGCTGTCGGTTTCCCCGACCAGCGTCCTGCCGCTGAGGGAGGCGATACGCGAGCGCTGATTTGCGGCTGATTCCGCGAGTCTGACGCTTAAGACAAACCACCTTTCATCTGACATGTTGGCGTGAGGCCGTCCCGTTTCGTTACGGGTACGGCCTCACGTTTTTTGTTCGGTCTTGTCGATTGAGCCGCCGTATTTATTCGCTTCCCTGTTATCGCTTGGTTGCATTGCCGGTAAAAGTAAAGTCAATCCACTGTAAACCCTTTCTAACAAAAGCTCACCTAATGCGAGGAACATCACATGGTCAGTTACATCACATTTGCTTACGGCTGGAAAATGCTTTGACGTCTGTGCAAATACCAAGTAGTTGCATTAATCTATGAGTCAACCGATGCGAAAGCGTTTGTTGATTCCTTGCCAACGAAGCGGTTGCACGGCCTCACGTTTTGATGACGAGCGCGGGGCGGCATGGCGTAAGGCAGCAGCGAACGCAGCCCGACATCGTGAATCAAGAAACGGCAAAGAAGCGAAAGGGGCCGATGATGGCTGACAAAATCAATGCATCAGACGCGATGATCAAGGTACTTGAGGATTGGGGCGTGACCCATATCTTCGGTCTTCCGGGAGGATCGTTCGATTCGACCATGAACGCGCTGTATGACGAGCGTGACAACATGAAATACATTCAGGTTCGCCACGAGGAAGCGGGCGCGCTTGCCGCCGCTGGCGAGGCCAAGTTCACCGGTAAGATCGGTGTGTGCTTCGGTTCGGCAGGCCCGGGTGCCGTCCATCTTCTCAACGGCCTGTACGACGCCAAGCACGACCACGTTCCAGTGCTCGCGCTGGTGGCCCAGGTGCCGACGGTGAAGATGAACACCGATAATTTCCAGGAGATTGACGAAGCACCGATTTTCGAGGACGTCTCCGTGTACGATCGCACGGTGATGACCGCCGCGCAACTGCCGAGTGTGGTCGATCAGGCCATTCGCCAGGCCTACGAGCACTCCGGCGTCGCCGTGGTCGTGATCCCCAAGGACTTGGGTTGGACCCCGATCGATGACGTCGTCTATTCCACCGCGCACGATTTCACGCTTGGCAAGTCCTGCCTCAAGCCGGATGCCGAAGACGTGGCCAAGGCCGTCGAAATCCTCAACAACGCCGAAAAGCCGCTGATTTACTTCGGCGCCGGAGCCAAGGACGCCGCCGCCGAGCTGAAGGCGCTTTCCGACAAGATGAAGATTCCGATGATGTCGTCGGTGCTGGGCATCGGTGTGCTGCCGGAAGACGAGAAGGCGTATGTCCTCAGCGCCGGTCGCGTGGCCTCCAAGCCGGGCGTGGACGCGGCTTCCAGCGCTGACGCGGTCCTCTTTATCGGCACGAACATGCCGTTCACCTCGTACTTTGTGCATCCGGATACGAAGTTCATTCAGGTCAACAACAAGCAGACCGACATCGCCAAGCGCCATCACGTCGACCTGGGCATCGTGGCGGACGCCAAGGAGACGTTGAAGGCGATGGTCGACGTCGCGCCGACCGTCGATTCGCGTCCGTATTACGACGTGCTGGTCGAGGATCAGGCCAACTGGGTCGACTGGCTCGCCGCCCGCGAAGACCTTGAGCGCACCCCGCTCGAAATCGACACCGTTTTCTCCCGCATCAACCGCATGGCCAAGGACGACGCCATCTTCTCGGTGGACGTCGGCAACGTGACCATCGAGTCGTATCGTTACCTCAAGGTCAAGCCCACCCAGAAGATCGCGACCTCGGCATGGTACGCCACCATGGGCAACGCTGTGCCGGCGGCCATCGGCGCGCAGGAAAGCTACCCCGGCCGTCAGGTCTTCTCTATTAGCGGCGACGGCGGTTTCGCGATGAACATGCAGGATATTTTGACGCAGGTCAAGTATCATGAGCCGATTATCAATATCGTGCTGACCAACGAGCAGCTGGGCTTCATCGTCGGTGAGCAGGATGACAACGGCCAGCCTCATTCCGGCGTCGACCTGATCGATGCCAACTATGCCGACGCGGCCGCGGGCCTGGGGGCCAAGGGCTTTGAAGTCCACACGCTCGCCGAGCTCGACGCGGCGTTCGCCGAAGCCGCCAAGCCGCAGGACGGCCCGGTGGTCATCGATGTGAAGATCACCGGCGTGCGCCCGCTGCCTGTCGAGCAGTTGGTGCTTGAGCCGGACGACAACCACACCCAGGCGGATGTGGACGCCTTCGCCCGCACCTATCATTCCGAAGGGCTGGTGCCGATTTGCCAGCTGCTGAAGAAGCACGGCCTGGCCAATCGCATCGAACCGCTGACTCCGTTCGGTCACTGATCGGAGCTGATAGGAACCGATAGGAAAAGCTAGGATATAAAACGCAGTAGTATCCACAAAGCGGCTTGCAGGCTTTCGTAGGAATTTCGGCATTGACGTCACCGGCCAATGTCGATTGTCTCCTACGAACGTTTGCAGGCCGCTTCGCGTTTCCGGTTATTTTCTTTGTCTCCACCTACCAAACCTGAGGAATATCGCGTTTTACCGCGCGTTGCCACACCATTTGTCTATTATAAAAGTTGGAATTTATGATATCCGACGTGGGGAGCGTGTGACCTTGATCCAGTCTCGACGAGGAGACAACCAAGAGCGTCAGCAGGAACTTCCGCAATCGCAACCCATGGAAATACACCCAGCGGAACCACGGCCTACGCAAACGCAACCTAAAGAAACGCAACCCCGTCAGCACCGCCTTCGCCTTCACCCGCATCATCACTCCCGCAAAGACCCAATCACGCTGGCCAATGCCATCGGCTACGGCGTTGGTGACATTTATGGCGGCGGCCAACTCACGCTGATCGGCACCTATCTGGTGCTCTTCTGGACGCGGTTCTGCGGCATGTCCATCTCGTTGGCGCAATCGGTGGTCGGTCTGAGCGCCATTATCAGTGGCGTGGCGGCACTTTCATTCGGCATCTTGGGCGATAACCTTTATCGTTTTTCAATTGGCCGTCGTTTCGGCCGTCGCCATTTGCCGCTGATGATTGTGCCACCGCTTATTCTGCTCGGCATTCTCCTATGGATCCCTGGTCTGCCGTTCGCAGTTTATTGCTTGGTCTACGTGCTCTGGGTCAGCGTTGCCCAGCTTTTCGCCTCGGCCTACAACACGCTGCCCGGCGAGATGGCTTATGGTTTCGATGACCGCACCAAGCTTTCGACGGTGCGCCTCCTGATTTCCGGGGCCGCCGGCACACTGATCCTGCTGATTGGGGGCGGCACGCTTTCGGTATTCGGCGAGCACAGGCCGCTGGGATATATGATTTTCACCATCGCCATCACGATTTGTTTCGCCCTGGCCGTTTTCGTCTGCTGGAAAAGCACTTGGGAGATGACCCCTGAGGAAGCGGGGTTCGGCGAGTATGTTGCGGCCGAGGGGACTGCCGGGCACGCCAGTCCCGAACATCCGTCGGTGCAGGCCGAGGCCAGACTTTGGAGACACCGCTTGGCTGTCATGGTCCGCGAATATGTCAGCACATTGCGCATCGCGATTTTCCGCCGCCATCTGGCGCTTTATCTGCTGATGCTCACCGCCGGCGACGTGTTCAGCCAGACCTTCGTCTTCTTCGTCATCTACGACTGGAACAAATCCGCCGCCTTTGCCTCGCTGCTGTTGAGCTCCGGGATCATCACCGTGCCGTTGAATCCGCTGTTCGGCGCGGCCATGATCAAAGTCGGCCCGAAACGCATGTATCAGGCGAGTTTTGCCGTGAGTATCATCGGCCTGTTCTGGATTTTCGCCGCGTGGCGCTTGGTCGGGGTGCTTCCAGAGCCATGGTGGACGGTATTCGCGGTGGCCGGCGCACTGTTTTTCTTCGTCGCCAAAGCGCCTTCCGGTTACTTGCCGTGGGCTGTCTTTCCGTTTATCGCCGATGTCGATCAGGTCGTTTCGGGCAAATATCGGGCTTCGACATTCAGCGGTATGCAGGCAGGGCTACGTCAGCTGGTTTCGGGATTTTCGGCGATTGCCGTCGGCGCCATTCTGGGCTTCGTCGGTTTCGACTCCTCGAGCAAAGTGCAGACCGCTTTGGCGTGTAACGGTTTGGGGGCGTTGATGATTGGCTGGTACGCTCTTTCGATCGTCATCTGCATCATCGTTGTTCGCCGTTTCAACCTCGATAAGCATACGGACGGCATCGCGCTCGCCGAGTCCGCTCGTGTTCGTGCCGGCGGCGACCCGCACGACGTTAATTCTTCGGTCCGCGCTACATTGGAAGACTTGACCGGTCAGCCTTACGGTCGATCAAGGTCGGAATAAGACCATTGAGGCTGCGACGATTGAAGGTGCAAAGTCAACAATCCCGACACAGCAACGAATTGTCATCTTATGCTGTCGTTATAAGGAGTGGCTGTTGCGTTGGTGGTCGCGGAGAGTGGCGGTCGCGGTCAGTGCGAGCAGGGAGGCTCCGAGCAGCAGCATCCCGGCGAGCATCCAGTGCCTGCCGCCGGTGAAGGGCAGCGAGGACACCGGCGTCACTTGTACTTCCCATTCCGGTTCGACGGTGATGAAACGCGCAGTGGTGGGCATCGATACGGTGCCGCCGGGTATGTAGGTGGTGCTGCCGTCGATGGACTTCCAGTCCTTGAGCTTCTGGTTCGCAGGCACCGTCATCCCGTCCGATCCCGCGACGGTGCAGGTGCCTGTCGGTTTGTTGTCCCAATTGACGCATGCCGGCGGGAAGAATCCGGTATCGGTGGGACGCCCGTACCGGATGCCCCTGTCGGCGACCTTGAACCAAGTCGCTGCGCTTACCTGATAGACGTTTTCGGGGGTTTTGTCTGAGTAGAAGGAGTACTGGTTCCCGTCACCGGTCTGTCGTCCCTCGACCATGACGATCGCTGCGCGGCCCGTGGTGAATACACCGCTCTGCACTTGCGGCGTCAATTTGTCCTCGTCCGGGCCCAAACGCAGCTGCGTGATCCCATTACAGCCGTACAATATGTAGTCTATAGAGGTGCTGCTACCGATGTTGAAGCTGCTGAGGTCGAGGCTGGTGAGGCTGGAGCAGTTTTGGAACATGTAGCTCATGTCGGTGACGTTGTTAGTGGCAAGGTTGGTGAGGTCGGCAGATTCGAGATTGACGCAGTCGTTGAACATGCCTCTGATGCTGGTTTCAACACTAGAGCCATAAGACCAATCAGTAGCGGTGACATGCGTGACGGTCTGGTTTCCCTCAAACAGGTTACTGGCATCAGTGACGTTGCGGAGGTTCCAGCCAGTGAGGTCCCAATCCGTGATTGTAGATCCCGTACTGGTGTTGGCAAACATGTCGAGTAAAGAGGTGGCTGTGCCAACGTCCAGCTTTTCGAGGTCGGCTTTGGTCGCAGCGGGCGCGCTGGCTATGGCCTTCGCCAGTGTGTGGTTTGTGACGATGCTATCGCTGATTGTCCAGTTTTTCATTTTCAGGGTTTTCAGGCTCGAACATCCCGTGAACATGTTGTTCGTACTGTTTCTGTTCAGCTTGCTGATGTTCCAGTTGCTCATGTCCAGGTCGGAAAGTTTGGTGTCACCGTTAAACATAGATGGCATAGTGATGACATTGCTGGTGTCCCAGTCGGACAGGTTCAGACTCTCCAGTTTCGCACAGCCTTGAAACATGTATTCCATGTTGTAGACGTTGCTAGTGTCCCAACCGCTGAGGTCAAGGCTGGCGAGGTTGGGACAGCCCGCGAAGAAGCTGTGTAGACTGTTGTTGTGGCTGGTGACAAGGTGACTGAGGTTGACGGTCTCAAGATTCGTGCAGTTGTAGAACATATTATTGAGACTGATTCCGTCGCACCGGTAGTGCCAATCGGTGGCGGTGATGCGCTTGACATTAGAGTTACCAGAAAACAATGCTGTAGCTGAAGTCGATCCATCCGAGCTGCTGACGTTGGGCAGTGTCCAGCCGGTGAGGTCCCAGTCCGTAGCCGACGGCCCTTCTATGAGGTTATCAGTGGCAAACATCTTGGAGATGCTGGTGGCATTGCCGGTGTTCAGTCGAGCGAGGTCGACGGTGGTGACAATTGGTTCGGTTTTGATTGGTGAGGTCCTGATGGCTGTTGGGATTAGCTTGTAGGTGTCTTGATTGGTCTGCCAACCTTCCATTTTCATGGTGGTGAGGTCCGTGCAGCCTGCAAATATTCCGTTCATCCCTGTGGATCCGTCGAGGTGGGTGATGTCCAGGTCGGGGATGGTAATGGTGGCGAGGGAGGTCATGCCGCTGAACCAGCTGGCCATGCTGTTAAAGTAGACGCCTAGAGTGAGGTTCTGAGCAGTGAGTTCAGTTATCTGGGTTTTATACGTGGTCTGTTGCCATGGCAGGTCGGTTGCGTTGTAGTTTTGGCTGAGGGTACCGCTGGTGATGGTCATCTTGCAGTCGGTGGTGATGTTCCAGTTGATGGTGTCGCCAGAGGAGCCGCCGTGATCGCTGCCATTCCAGGTGCGGGTCAAAGGTGTACAGGTGTTGTCCTGCGGGCCGACCGTCGGCTGCTGTGTCGGCGTCTGTGATTGTTTCCCTGGAAGTTCGGATTGTCCTGTTCCGGTTTTGCCGACCGCAGTCTGCTTGCCGGTATCAGAGGTGCTTGGGGTTTTCGCCGTCGACGGGGAGGAGGGAGCAGGTGTGGACTGTTTGCCGGTGTCGGAAGCGTTCCGGGTTTTCTTCGGTTTCGAGGATGCCGGTGTGGACGTGGATGTTGGCGTGTCCGTGGCCGGGTCGGGTTGGCCCGCCATGGTCGTGGGCATGGGGGCGAGGCATGCGAGCGCGGCGGCGGCGCACAGCAGCGCGGACACGACCCTTTTGCGTAGCATCGCCCTCAACTCCCCGATAAGCCTGATCAATACCCCAACAACGCGGACTGACTGCCCAAACGTAATACCATAATATTATCTAATATCCATGACATACAAGGCAGCATTGACTCTATTACTAGGTAAAAAAGACACGTCAAGCCAAAGCCAGAGACGGCAAGTCGGCTACAACTTGGTAAGTTTATATTGGCTGCCAACGAAGCCGTCGACACGCACATACCGGTGAGTGGAAGACAAAGTAATAGGCCACGTCATTGGCGAAGTCAATGAGGCAAATCCTTTGGCAACTTGAGTGATGTCCTTTCGCAATGAGCCCGTTTCAGCCATAACAGCAAACTTGGCACAGCGGTATCAGATTCGCGATCCTTGATTTTCAAGTGTTGCTGGAAAGTATTCATATAGGGCGACTGTTGTGTTGGCGGTCGCGCAGGACGGCGGTTGCGCCGAGCATGAGCAGGCAGGCCCCGGGCAGCAGCGCCCCGGTTGATTTGGTGAGGGTGCAGGAGACGGCGTCTGAGCTTGAAGCAGATTGGCGGGTAGGGCCATTCGTAACGGGTCCGCTATAGACAGTGCGGCGGTCGACGTCCCTGAACGAGGTGGGTTGAGTGGCCTTATAGATGTTTGCAGGTGTCGTCAATCGTTGTCATAAGGGAATCAAAATTATGCAATAAGAACGCAGCAAACGAAAAACAAGAAAAATTAGATAACTAAAGTCATACAATAAGTTGTGTTAACTATTATACAAAATTACAGCATCATGATTTACAGAGTACTGCGAATTGTCTTACTCAAGGAAGGGATAATTCCGTTTTGTCAACAAAGAAACAATTGCCAAGCAGGGCCGGGATCCGGAGAATGCTGGGAGCGTCAATCGTTGCAATCGCAGGATTCGCCATGTTGATACCCGCCAGCGCTATGGCAGAAACCAATACACAATCTCAAAGTGACGTACCGGCGCAAAGCCAGCAATCCAGCATCGCTCAGCCTGCACAAACGCAAAACCAGCAATCCAGCGCCACTCAGCCGACACAAACGCAAGGTCAGCAAAGCAGCAACGTGCAGCCTGCACAAGCCGGCGCGAGCGCAGAAACAGGCAAGAGCGAAGCCAGCAAGTCGGAACAAAAACAGCCCGACGCGCATGCCGATGCCAGCGACCAGCAATTGGCCAAAACCGGCCAAGCCGGTCGCGATACCACACAGGTTAACAAATCAATCGCGCCTGCAACGCCGAGCGCGCAAGAGGAACCTGAAGTCCGAAGCGGATGCACGGTAGACACAAGCACCATTGCCGAATGTTTCCCCGACCAGAACCTTGCACAATACGTGGCCTCACGGCTATCCGAACAGACCACAGACGTATTGTTCCAAACCACAATCAATAACACTACATCCTTGAACCTGCACAGCGATAGCGGCGGACAAATCCAAGATCTCACAGGACTGGAAAAATTCACCAACCTTACCGAGCTCGATGTCAGCGGCAATCAAATCAGCGACCTGAGCACTCTCAGTCATCTCAAGCCCCTTACCGGACTCACCAAGCTGGATCTCGGCCATAATCTCATCAGCAATCTTGGCCCGCTTGACAACCTCAAAGACCTCAGCAACCTCACCGACCTCGATCTCAGCGAAAACTCGATCAGCAGCCTTGGGAATCTCAAAGAGCTGACCCACCTCAACAAGCTGAACCTCAGCAAAAACAGCTTGACCGACATCACCGACCTGAGGGATCTCCACAGCCTAACCAACCTCAACCTTGCGGAAAACCAGATTTCAGACCTCTCATCTCTCTCCGACCTCAATGGCCTGACCAGCCTTGATGCCAGCGAGAATTATTCGATCAGCGACATCTCACCCCTCAGGAGCCTCACCGGTCTGACTTATCTCAGCCTTTATAGCAACAGCATCAGCAACATCTCAGATCTCGAGAACCTCACCAACCTAAACGACCTCAATCTCAACAACAACCGCATCAGCAACATCTCGGCGCTCAGCAACCTCACTAATCTCAATCGACTCTGCATCAACACCAACCGGATCGTCAATGTTTCACCACTTAAAAATCTGACCACGCTTACCGAACTGCGGCTCGGTACCAACAAAATCCTTGATATCAGCGACCTTGTAGGGCTTACCGATCTCACCACCCTCACTTTGGGCAACAACAACGCTAGGGTTAGTGGAACGACCGAACATCAAAGCATCAAGGACATCACGCCGCTGAAGAACATGACCAAGCTGGAACACCTTGAGCTGGGCCAGCTTCCGCAGCTCAGCGACATATCGACGCTCAGCCGTTTTACCCATCTCACCTACTTGGAAATTTTTAGCGACAACATCAGCGACATCACCTCGCTGACCGGACTCACCAACCTTGTCGATCTAGGCATGTGGTACAACCCCATCAGCGATATCACGCCGTTGGCCGGGCTCACCCACCTTAAAGGGCTTAAAATATACGGCTGCCAGATTACCGATATCACGCCGCTAAAGAATCTCACCAATCTTGAAGAAAGTAATGACCACCATGTCGTATTAGGCCTTCAAAACGTTACGGAAAGTTCTGCGACTTCGTGGCCAGTAACGCTCAAAACCGCTAAAGACCAGAATGGAAATTTTATCGCGCCGACAACGATCACGCCTGCGGGAGGAACCTACGACTCCGCCACGGGCATCGTCACTTGGACGAGGGACGTTATGAAAGGCCAGCCCAACAACGTCCAGCTCAAATTCGCCAAAGACATCGCTTTCGGATCGGTAGCCAAATCATTCGACGGAACCATCACGCGAGGGTCCATCGCCATGCACACCGTCACCTTCGACACCCAAGGCGGAACACCCATCGACCAAGCTTTCGTCGACGATAACCAGCCGCTGGGCACTGTCACTTCGCCCACCTACCAAGGTCACGCTTTTAAGGGGTGGCAGACCAAGCAGGGTGAGACTTATACCGATTACGACACTTCCACGCCCGTTACGGCGGACATCACTCTGTACGCCAAATGGAAAGCCGTTCACACCGTCACCTTCGACACCCGGGGCGGCACGCCGGTCAGCCCTATCACCGTCCCCGACGGCGACCCTATCGGCACCGTTACTTCGCCGACCTATCAAGGCCATGTTTTCCAGGGGTGGCAGACCAAGCAGGGCGAGACCTACAGCGATTACGACACTGCGACGCCGGTGACCGCTGACATCACCCTGTATGCCAAATGGAAGGTCGAACCGGCGAAACCCGGAAAGCCTGAGCAGCCTAGCAAACCGGATCAGCCAAGCCAGCCCGAACAGCCCAGCCAACCGGAGCAACCGACAAAGCCAACTAGTCCCGGCCAGCCGGTCAAACCTACTACGCCAGCCATCCCTCAACCGGGTACTCCCACCCAGGTAAACAATGCCAACGGTGATGGTTCAAAGGCTCCCACGCAAACGCCTGCATCCGGAAACTCGGACAAACCTAAGACGTCTGAGCTGGCTCAAACCGGCTCAAGTGTCGCTGTCCCCGCAGAATTGACAATTCTGGCTTTGGCTGCCGCGTTCATTGTCGGAATCGCCATCGCGTTCCACAGGTGCGGCGCACGGAGACGCTAGGCGCGGAGACGCCCGGCTTTCGCTCCCTGTCTTTTTTGAAGAGACAGGGAGCGAAAGTGTCACTATGGACCGCGGCGCGATACCGCGATACTGCGGCGCGAGGCTAGACCACTGAAGAATCAAAAATCCGCAGAACCTTGCGATTCTGCGGATTTCATCGGTGCCCCCACGGGGATTCGAACCCCGGACACGCTGATTAAGAGTCAGGATGTATACTGTTTTAAAACGGTGATATTTCAACGATGAAAAATCAGGAACGTTGAAATACCAATGTTTTAGGGCACTTATGGAAGCAATCACTTGTTAATCGCTATATAATCGTTTGGGATACATTAGGGATACATGGGGAGGTTAGCAATGGCAAGAAGCGCGACGGGAAAATACAAGGCACGAAAATACACAGACTCGAACGGCAACGAAAGATGGCGCGTCCGCATCGACATAGGCCACTACCCCAACGGCAATCGGAAGAAGAAAACCGTCACCGCCGCAACCTACCGCGAATGCCAGGCAAAAGCAGAAGAGCTCCTCAACGAAATCAAACAGAACGGAGCCCCACTCGACAGCAGAATCACACTCGGCGACTACGCAGACAGATGGCTCGAACAGAAAATCCACGAAGTAGACCCCAAAACCTACACCGGATACAAAACCATCGTCAAATACCACCTCAACCCATACCGACAAACACCACTCAGCAAAATCGTCCCCACCACCATCAACACCATACTCAACAACCTCCAAGCCTACGACAAACACGGCAACCCCAAAGGCCCCGCAAGCATCAGCCTCAAACGCCAAACCCACACCTGCATCAACCAAATCATGCAAGCGGCGCTCGCGGATCGGCTTATATCTGTCAATCCCGTCTCCGCCGTCAGGACGCCGAAACGAAAGGACGATACCGGCGAGCGCACGGCATTTTCGGTGCCGGAGATGCAGGCTATGCTTCGTGTGTCGGCAAACATGCCCATCGAGGAGGGAACGATATGGTGGTTCCGCCTGCTGACTGGTATGCGCCAGGGCGAGATTCTTGGGGCGACATGGGACGATTATGATGCTCGGAAAAACGAGTACAAGGTCAATTGGAAACTACAGGAAGCACCGCGAGATCATGGTTGTGGGCTTCCGGATGCCAATGGCCGGTATCCGTGTGGGAAAGGCAAAGGGGGCCTATGCCCGAAAGCGGTATGGCGCGTGCCAGACGGCTACGAAATGCGCCCTCTTACCGGCGCTTTCGTCCTATCAAGGCCCAAAAGCAAGACCGGAAGAATCGTGCCGATCATCCCTCCGCTCGCTGAGGCGCTGAAAAGATACCGGAAAGCGACAAGGACCCAGCCGAATCCCTATGGCCTTATCTTCCGTCAGCCGGATGGGTCACCGATAAGCGGGCATGTCGACAACAATCGCTTTGACGACTTGATGCTCGCTTCGTGCATTGACCCGACAAAACACACCGGCCACGAGACAAGGCATAGCGTGGTTACGCTTCTCGCGAGCGCAGGCGTTGATTTTCAACTTATCGAGGAGATCGTCGGCCACAGCAGTATTGCGATGGTGGAACATTACCGTCACGCCGATGACAGTGAGCGCATGCGGGCGATGGAGAAGATGGACAACAAGCTGGGACTTGAGCAAATCGGGTGGAAGGAACCGTCGTAATCAGTTTGGGAGACTGATTACGACGGCGCTCCATGCACTGCGCTGACTGGAGCTCACATTTTCGATACAGCCTGTTTTAAGAAATCAAATCGCGACACTCCCGGGCTTGTCCGATTTTCTTTACTCGGATATCCGAGTATTATGGACATTGTCGGCAAGGCAAGGAGCAGACAAGATGAGCGAAGCAACAAGGACCCTCAAGGTGAGCACCCCGGCGAACACAGAGGTCACCGCAGAGATCAGCTACGAGGACAGCACTTTCGATGACATGTGGGAAGGTTACAAACTCGGCATCAAGCATTACCTCGGTGGCAAGATCGTCCTCACGCACAACGGCAAGCGCGTCGGCAGCGTAGACCTGGTAGACACCGGTTTCGGCATCAAGCCCTACGAACGCACCGTCAAGGGCTATGCCGGCTGGGTGTACGACAGGGTGCTGCTCGACGACGCGAGCGACAAGGCCATCAAGCAGGCAGTCAAAGAGGTCATGGACGAGGCCACCAGCGACGAGATCAAAGAGCAGCGCGCCGAAAAGGAGGCAAAAGACCATGCCGAGATGGTCGCGAGCGCCAGAAGGACGATCGCCAAGGCCGAGGCGCAGAGGGACATCCCGTCGAAGACGGAGAAGCGCCGCAGGCTGCGCGTGTACAACGACATCAACAACGAGGGCGGTGACGGCTACCTGCCCGAGATCATCGACGCCGACCAGTACCGGAAAGCCAAGGAGTACCTGGCGAAGGAGGGAATCGATGAGTGAGATCAGTCTTGTCGAGTACGCCCGGTTGCACGGGCGGAACCCTGATACCGTCAGCCAGCTCGCGCGCAGGGGCGGGTTGCGCACCGCGCACAAGGTCGGCCGCAACTGGGTCGTTGACGCCGACGAGCCCTATCCGGACCACCGGAGGCGCGGCAACGGTGCCGCAGATGCCAAAACGGAGGCGGATCGGCGAATGATGCTGCTGCCCCTGAGGGTGGAGGCGGAGTCCGCGGGTAAGACGGACGAGCATACGACGGCGAGGATACTGGCCGGGCTCACCCCTGAGCTTTTGGAGGGTTGCACCGACCGGCAGCTCGCCCAGATCGTCGACCTCATCGCCGGCGCGCAAAACGAAGAAACGAACCAAACCACGAACAAGGAGCAGGAAATGGACAACAGGAAGATCGTCGTGGAGGAGCTGGTCATCAACGACAAATACCCCGACCACGTCATCGTCAAGATCGACGGGAAATGGAACCTGATGCACGTCGTCACCCACAGGCTAACGCCCATCAAGCTCGATGTCGACGGGCTGCATGAGGCCAGCCCGGAGAACTGGCCCTACGCGCAGCACAACGGCGAATTCGTCATGTACGGACTGGAGCCGAAACGGGGCTGGAAGCCGGCCAAGATCGGACGTGCCGCCACCCCGGTTGAGCTCAAGGAACTGGCGGACAAGTACCATGGCATGCTCGAAGGCGAGTACCGTCAGACCTATTGGGCCGGGCTCAAGGGGGCGGAGACCAGTTTTACCGTCACGCACCTGCATGTGGACGGCAGGACCAACCCGGTCCAGGTCGAAAGCGACATCAGAGCAATGGGCATCGAGGCCGCCAACGGCAGCCCCTACATCGTCTCCGTCCGCATCCGCTGAAAAAGCAGGGCATCATGACGATACGCAGGAACGGCGCGGCCTTCCGCGCCCTGTACGAGTCGCTCGGCCTCAGCCAGGAGGACGTGAGGCGCATCCTCGGCCTCTCCGACGTCAAACGCATCCGAGAGCGCGTGCACGACATCAAGGACGTGCGCCCCGAGGAGTGGCGGGCCATCAAGGACCTGCAACGGCAGGCCGAGGACAGGGCCGACCGGCTGGTAGCCGGATGCGAGGGCAGGGAGCGCGTCGCGTTGGCCTACAGCACCGCCAACACATGGAAGGCGAAGATCCACAACCTCGCCATCCGCCTCGCCGCCCGTGACCTCTCGGACGCGGGGACGGAGGTCGAGCTAAGGCTCAAGGATCCTCACGACCGCATAAAATAGCTTGCAATCTAAAACGACGAAAGCGCCCCGCACCGGTATCAAAGCCGGAGCGGGGCGCTTTGGGCTAAAGATTCGGCACCGGCTCAGACAATCGGTGCCGCTTTCAAGGATGGCCAGCCTGCCTATTTGAGTTGTGGGAGGCTGGTGCCGTCCTGGACTTCGGGGACGCCGGCGATGCTGGTGAGCAGGCTCATCAGGGCGGCGAGTGCGGCGGTGCCGGCGACGATGCGCCAGTCGACGCCGCCGATGGTGGCCGCGGTGGTGGGGATCGCGGCGATCGCGGCCTGCGCGGCGGTCTTGATGGCGCGCGTGCCGGCGGCCTTGAGCCATTGCAGGAACGGGCCGCTGCCGGCCGTGCCGTCCTGCTCGTGTTCTGGTTCGACTTCCGTCATGATCAATCTCCTTTCAGAAGGTGCCTTGGTTGAGGCGGGTCTGGAGGGCTTTGACGGTGGCGGGGCCGAAGACGCCGTCCTGAGCGGTTCCGAGGCGCGCCTGGATGCCGCGTACGGTGTCGGGGCCGAGCAGCCCGTCCTGTGGCAGGTCGAGCACGGCCTGCACGCGGTGGATCAGGTCGGAGCCGCCGCGCCCGTATTGGTAGGCGTTGAGCGCGGGTCTTCCGGCCCAGCCGCCGGATGGCGGCACCTGACCGCTGATGATCCCGTCGGCTGGCGTGCCCATGACCTGCTGCCAGCGGCGCACGGTATCGGGCCCGCACGCCCCGTCGACCGCCACCTGCGGGATAGCAGCCGGAGCTGGTGCCGGTGCCGGCTGCGGGCTAATGCTTTCGCTGCCTGCTGCGTAGCGGTCCCATGCCGAGCGGTCGCCGTAGAACAGGTCCAGATCGAGCGGCTTGTCGTAGCCGCCGATGTAGCCCTTGCTGGTGAACTGGCGCATCGCCGCCGGCGCCTCGTTCCACGGGTGCTCCTGCCAGCCCTCGGGCTCCGGGAGGGCGTAGTCGGCGTCCCACACCCCGCAATCATGCTTCCGGGCGATGGGGTCGACGGAACCGGCGTCCTTGCGGCCGCGGTAGATCAGCGGGTGCACGCCGGTGACGCCGATGTAGGCGGCGAGCCACCGGTCGAGGTAGGCGACGTCGGGATACGCCTGGTTGTCGCCTGCCTCCCAGTCCACGCTGGGCACGAAGCGGTGCAGGTAGCCGACTGTGTTCGCGGCGAAGAAGCGCGCCTCGTCCTCGGCGCTGGCCCGGCCGCGGATGTAGTGCATGTAGCCGACGGCCTTGCCCGCCTTCAACGCCTTCTGGATAATCGGGTTGGCCCCCGGCCACACGCTGTTGACGATCCGGTTGTGGGTGAGCTCGCCTGCACCCCACGTGCACTGCACGACCACGCCGTCGCAGTCCGCGAGCGCCGGGTCGAAGTCCGGCTTGTAATTGGATACGTCCACGATTCGAAGTGTCATGGATCCTTCTTTCCGCCCGTTTCCGGGCATGAAAAAGGCCACCCCGTTGTGGGATGGCCTTGGTTTTGTTTTGGTGTTGGTTTTATGCGGTGGCGAGCAGCCAGATGAGCGCGGCCCATTCCGCGAGGCCGTCGGCCTCCAAAGCCGCGACTACGGTGATTCCTATGACGGCACCGAGCAGGATGAGTGCGAGGATGACGCCCGTGACCGGCAGTACGAGCCGGTGTTTTCTGGCGAATACCTTGAGTCTGTTCATGTTTCCTCCCGCCCGTCCTGATAGGCTTCCTCGGGTACCGGATGGGTGTAGTCCCAGTCGTCGTGCTCGTAGCGCCACCGGTATTCGCGTTCGAGGATCTGGTAGCGGATGTGGCCGACGCCGTTGCCGCCTATCCTGATGTATTCGCGCCCGTTGGCGAGCATGTCCTCGTGCTCGGCCCTGCTGCGCGGGTCGCGCAGCAGGCTGCCGCGCAGTACCAGGATCTTGATGTCGCGGACGGTTTTGTCGACCTCGGCGAAATGGTCGAAGTCGTTGCCGAGCTTCTCCTCGATGCGCTTGATCGTGGGCGAGCCCTCGATCTGTTCCTCGATACCGGCGCGGTCCTTCTCGTCCGCGGTTTTCAGCGTGTTCGTGGTGTGCAGGTTGAGCCGGTTCGACTGGATCGCGGCCACGGCCACCGACACCGCCGCCTGCACCGCCACGACGATGACCACCGCCCACCAGGGCATCCCGTCCGGGAAATCCATCGGCTCCTCCTTTCCAATGCCATATCGATCGGGGCCGTCCCGCGCAGGCTTTCAGTCGAGCGGGTATTCGACGATGAGGTCCTTGGGCGCGACGGTGGCGGTCCACCAGGAGGTCAGTCCCACTGTGCCGTCGGTGTTTATACCGAGGAGCACGACGCCGGTGCCGGACTGGGCGGACCATGGCACGAACTCCGAAACGGTGTGAGCCGGCCGTGCCCATTCCGGCAGGGTGGCGACCTTGGTGCTGACCGAGCCGCTGATCAAGGTGCCGGCGGTACCGCCCATCAGCTTCAGGCGCACGCGACGGCCCAGGCCCGTCACCTGTGCGAAGTCGTAATAGTCGCTTACAAGTTTCTCGCTATCCTCTTGGGGGGGGCGATGATGTCCTGGATCATGGTTTTTACTCCTTTATTGTTGTGCTTTGGCGAGCCATGTGGCGTCGAAGGTGATGCCGGTGAGCGGCCTGCTGGTCCGGTTGGCGACGTAGATGCTGCCGTCGCTGAATACGACACAGGAAATGCCGTCGTTCCACGGGCTGCTCGGCTCGAAGCCGATGTACTTGGCCCCGTCGGCGGGCTGGTAGCCGCCGAGGACCGCGCCGGCATAGAAGGTGTTGGCCACCGGTATCGTGCCCGTGAGCGCGATGTGGGCGTGGACGAGACGGCCGGCCTTGAACATCTCCGTGGATTCCGAGGCCTTGATACCGTCCGAAAGCCGCAGGAATTTGCTCGTGTCCGTGGTCGACTGGTTCTCGGGCGCGAAGATCGGTGTGTCACTCATCGCCGTCCTCCTTTGAGTTCGGCTCCGCCGCCGGCGCCTGCGCGAGCAGGCCGCCGATATGCTCCTCGACGGTCTTGCGGGCCGTCTCGTCGAGGGCCTGCACGCCGGTGCGCCCGTCGTCGTATTCGATGCTTCCGGCATAGCTGCCGTCCTGGTTGACGATGATGCGCAGGCACGGGGTCACCGGCGACGGGTCGCCCTTGCGCACACTCACCGGCGGGGTGATCAGCGCGTAGATGTTCGCGATGCCCGCGTCCATCTCGTCCAGCCTTTCCGCGGTGATCGGCGTGCCGGTCCCGCCGTCGCCCTTGTCGTGCCACTCGTGTGGCTGATATGCCCATGCCGTCATGATGCGGCCTCGCTTTCACTTGATGGTGTTGGTGTTGATGGAAGATCCGGTGCGAGCGTGAAGTCCGTCCACGAATCCGTCGCCGCGTCGTAGCGGTGGATGCCAACAATGACATGCCTGCCGTCCGCCGTGCGCCCCTCCCGGTCGGGAAACGTATCGGGGCCGGGAAATGTTTCGGACGACGGGTACGGCGGATTGCGCGGCACCGATGACTCCTCCAGCCAGATATGCCCGTCGCGGTACACGCCTGGCTTCTCCGGGCCGAGGCTCACGCCCTGGCCGGCATGGATCCAATCCATCACCTTGCCCGCCTCGGCCTGCACCATCCGGTAGAGCTGCGCGACCGTCAGCTCGCTCAGCCGGTTGTCGGCCTTCTGCCGCGTGTTGTCATCCGCCTGGTCATGGTTGCTCGCCAGCGCCTCATCCTTGTAAACCTCGGTGAAGTGCCTCGCCCCCTCCACGTCGGGCGGGATGCCGGCCTCGCAGCAATCCGAGTATTGGTTCGCCATTCGCTTGTCTCCTTACTCCGAGAGTGTCCAGTAGCCCCAGCCGATCAGCCGGTGCTCGCCGTTCGGGCCGGCGACGTCGATGCGCCACGAGCCGGTGCGCCGAGCCCACCACTCCTGCCCGCTGAAGGCCGTGTAGGGTATTTTCGCGATGGCCCAGCCCTGGCTGGTCATCAGGTCACACGCCTGCGCGTACACCTGCCGGCCGTCGGTCAGCCGCATCAAAAACGTGCCTTTCCAAGCACGCAGGTCGACGGGCGTGTAGCCGCGGCCGTCGAAGTTGTCGCGCCGCCAGCGCGCCGCGGCCTCGTTGTCCGAGAAGCGCTGGAAGTCGAAATCGGCGCGCCCTACCGCGCGGGATACCACCGTCATGACCCGATCCCCCTATCCGCGCGCCGCCAGTCGACGCGCACCGTCAGAAACACCATGTTGTCTTCGTCCGCCGGCCAATCCGCCGGCGACAGGCTCATCGCCTCCAGCGTGACGAGGGCGGCGGGATTCGCCCGCGCGAACGCGGCGAGGGTTATCGCATGCTCGCCGGTCAGCGCGCCGGGCATGATACGGGTGTCACCGCCATACGCGGCCACCGACTCCCCCACACTCCTGCCATCCACACACACGCGCACGCGCAACGGCGACGGGCCATGCGAGACCGCCACACCAGTGACCGTGACGCCGATCAGCGCCCGCATGCCGGGTGCCGGCGGCACGGGAAGCGACGCCAGCGCCTGCCAGCCCGAACCGCCAGTGAGACCAAAACCCTGCGCGGAACCCGAAACGATCTCAGGCGGCGGCACCACGGCAAGCTCCGCGACGGCGCCTTCGACCTTGGTTACACGGCCTGAAAGCACGTCAAGCCCCTGCGCCTGCTCAACCGAAGCCTGCAGGGCCTGCACGGCCTTCCTCTGCGCGTCGCCGGCGGCCTGCTCGGCCGCCACGGCATCCGCCTGCGCCTGCGCGGCATCCTGCCTGGCGGCATCGATACCGGGCAGAACCTTCCGCATCTTCGCGGTGGTCTGATAGGGCTGCGAGCCGCTCGGAAGGTTCGCCTCATCGGCGATCCGCTGCCGGCGGCTCGTGCCACGAGCGTCATTGGCGAACACGTCCAACGAACCCGGTCTGTACCTGCCCATGTGTTCACCACCTCACCCTGCACTGCAACGACTGCTTTTTGTCGTCCAGGGACCAGCTAACATCCGTGACCTTCAAAGGCCACAGATTCGTGCCGAGTATTTTCGTCACAAGGAGCGCACGAAGCGGCTGCGGCTTGCCGTCTGGCTGCTTGTCGGGAACGCGAAGGTCGATCCAGTCACCCACATGCACGTCACGGTCCAAGCCGCACACCAGGCCGATCGTCAATTGCGGGTGCGAGCCGGATATGACGTCGGCACGCACATAGGACTGCAGGGTCTGCAGGATACTCACGCTGGAATGGCTCGTGTTGGCTTTTTGCATCAACGGCCAACCCTGCGACTCAAGCGAATCGTCGCGGTATCTGGCAATCAGGAGGTTGTCGTCGTTGCGGCCGCCGACGCCGAAGCTCTCGCCCGCCATGCCCTCGCCATCGAATTTCACGGCGCTTACTGCGATGTGCTGGCCGGGGATGCTGGCATTGAGGCTCCAGTGGTGGTCGACGATTTCGGGGGCACCCACGTTGAGCAGCCACCGCATCGATGTCGAATCGGGTAGTTGCGGGTCGAAGCGGATCTCCGGGCCGTCGGCCAGGTCGGCGATGTCACCGAGCCGGTCGCTGATGGTTGCCAGCTCCCACAGGTTGTAATCGCGCACGTGGCCGCCGCCCTGCAGCTCCGGCAGCGTGTAGGGCACCCAGCACTGCTCCATCGACAGGCGAAGCAGCTCACGGCACAGGTCACGGTAGGAGCCCTGCAAGCGGAGTATCCAGTCGCCGGGCGGATGCTGCTCGTCGATGACCACCGTGCCGTCGCCCCATGTGTCGGCCCGTTTTTTGGTCATGACCAGGCGCTTCTGCCACAGCGTCCAGCCGCCGCCGGCCACCAGGATCAACGTGTTGCCGTCGTCACCACCGTCATCTACCTTGCAGCTCGTCAGCCAGCCCGCGTGCAGCACGCGCGCCCCGCACTTGGCCAGCCAGATCGACCCGTATTCGCGTGTAATCCGCGACAGATCCAGCTTGCGCAGCGCCGCCGAATCCGGCACCGTTATGCTCATGCTGCCGGCATCACTGATCGAATCCTTAAAGGACAGGCTCGAGTACGGTATCTGGGCGAGATGATTGCCCCTCGCGTCATAGCAGTGCACCGTCGGCTTATCCACAACTCATCACCTCCATGCAGGGGCGAAGGAAACAGACACCGTAGCGCCAGTCGTCACCGCCACCTGCAACGTGCTCAATCCCGGCGGGACGGTGAACGCGTCATCCGCGCCCACCGTGCCCGCGCTCGGGATCATATCCGCGAAATCAAGGTCAAGACCCCACGCGTCACCCGACCAGCGCACCGACCTGCCATTAAGCGACAGCGTCAACGACTGCACATGCCCATCCACACGGATCCTCGGCCACACCGGCAACGCTCCAGGATTCTCCACCGACACGATGCCGTTGCTGGCCTGATAGGTTAGCGGCAGCCCGTATTTGTGCGGGTCAGGACAGTAGATGATGAAAGTGAAGTTAACGCGTTTGCGGTCCCACCAGATGGCGGGTTCGGGGTCGGCGGCGAGGTATCCAGTAGTGATACGGATGCCGTTTTCGTCCTCCATGGTCAGTGTGAGCTTGCGGCTCATCAGGTCACAGATGCGGCGGGTTATCCGCATATTCTCCATGCTGGAGACGCATTCGGTGGCGCCTTTGATGGTGACCGTCCTGCCGGATTGGTTGAGATTGGACGGCCACCATGTGCCGTCTTCCCCAGGCTTGTTCTCGGCTTTGGAATCTCGTGGGGGCGGTGTGCCGTACCAGCCGGTAAGTCCTCCGCCGACGATCCACTTGTCTTGCCGGTCCTGGGGAATGCCATTGGAGAAGACAAACTCGTCTATGTCGCTGGAGACCGTGAGCCTCATCGGTGTGCCCCTTCGCTTTGTATCGTCGCCAGCACTTCTTGCGCGACCGCCTGCTTGCTAGGAGCGTTGACGATCTTGAAGGTGTTGTGGTAGACGTACTGAATCGGTGTGGCTGAGGTTTGTTCGACTTTCGTCGGCACCGGCATGGCCGTGTATCGGGGTACAAGCCCTCCTTCGGCGTATCGTTGCCAGTTGATGGCGTTGAGCATGCCTGTGCCGTATTTCTTGACGGCGTCGGCCTGTATCACGAATTCGCCGTTGGAAAGCATGGAGGGAATCGAATCGCTTGTCCCTGTGCCCGGTCCGGTGATGAGGCCGCCGATGGCGTGACCGTTGGAACCGATGTTAATGTTGAAGACGTGGCCGAGAATGCCATTGATGGTGCTCCAGAATCCAGAGGCGTTGCCTCCGATGTCGACGGTCTTGCCTCCGATGGATGTATTCTCCACAGCCCCTTTGGCAGCCATGAAGGGCCCGTTGTCGCCGAAGATGACACCGGTTTTCCCATCGATCCTCCAGCCTTGGGCCTCGGCGAATTTCTGCCACATGTTGGAGTTGTTACCGTTGATTTCGCCGGTCTTCGAGTCGAGACGCCAGCCGTTGGCTTCCGCCAGCTTCTGCCACATCTGGCTGTTGTCTCCGACCATCTCGCCGGTCTTCTCGTCGATTCTCCAACCATTGGCCTCGGCGAGCTTTCGGTTCATTTCCCTGTTGTCGCCGGTCATGTAACCTGTCTTCTCGTCGATGTGCCAGCCGTTGGCTTCCGCCAGCTTCTGCCACATCTTCGAGTTGTCGCCGTTCAGCTCGCCGGTTTTCGGATCGATTTTCCAGCCGTTGGTCTCGGCGAGTTTTTTCATCATGAGCGTGTTGTCGCCCTTGAGCTCGCCGGTCTTGGGGTTGATGACCGCACCGTTCGCGAGCGCCAGGGCGATGTCGTATTGTTGTTTGTCGAGGTCGAGTTTTCCGGTTTTCTTGTCGATTTTGGCTCCGACGACTTGGGCGATGGCTTCCATGGCGTCTTTGTTCTTACCGGTTATTTCAATGGTTTTGCCGTCTGGCAGGCCTTCGGCGCTGAGTTTGACGTCGTTGAGGGTTTTGGTTGCCTGGTCGTCGATTTTCAGTGGCGTTGTATTGGCTTGGTTGACTTTGTTGATGAGGTCTTGTACGTCGCCGGAGGTTACGCCCATCTGTCTGGCGAATTCTTCGGCTTGGTCGGAGCTCATGCCCATCTGTTTGGCGTAGCCGACGAGCTTGTCGTGGCCGTCCGTGATGTCTTTGGTGACTTCCTGGGTGCTTTTCCCGGCCTTGGCGTCGGCTTCGGCTTTGGCGAGGATGGCGGATACCACCCCGGAGAGGGCGTTGCGGTTGGATTCGCCTTTTTCGGTGTTGGCGTCGAGTGTGGCCCCGTTTTCTTTGACGGATTTAGTGGCTTCCTGGAAGGCTTTGCCGAGTTTGGTTTCGGCGTCGAAGCTTCCTTGGGCGAGCCCGTAGTAGTCTTTGAGGGCTTCCATGGTCTGGCCAAGCGCTTCCGCCTGCTGGTTGATGCCGTCGGTGGATGCGCCGAAGGCTGCGGCCATGATGTCCTTGGCTTTGGCGACCTTTTGGGTGGATTGGGTTTCCTGGTCGGTGGCTTTGTTGAGCCCGGCGAGCGCGGTGGTGTTCTGGACGCTTTTCTTGGTGTCCTGGTCCTTGGCTTCGCTTGCGGCTTTGATGGCCTCTTCGGATTTTTTGTAGGATTTTTGGCCTTGTTCAAGTTTTGCCTTGATTTCATCCTCTCCGCTGGCGTTGATTTTGCCTTGCAGAAAGGCTTTGCCCAGTGCCTCGTTGACCTGTTCGATGGCTTGCTTGTTGCCGGTTTCCGCGGAGACGAATGTCTTGCTGGATACGCCTGCCTTGTCGAGGGCGTCGCTGAGACTGCCGATGCCTGTGGTGGCTTTCTGCCACCATCCCCAGTCGATGTCGTCGCCAGTCTTGAGATCGGCGGTGAATTTCGAGGCTGCGGACTGGCCATTTTGCATGGCATTGGTGAGGTCATCGGTGCGCTGTTTGGCATCCTGCTGCTTGCTGACGAGCACGCCGAGCGCGATGGTGGCGCCGGTCATGGCGATGCCCCACGGTCCTCCCATGAGGTCGCTCAGCCCGCCGAGCGCGGTTTTGGCTGCGGTGGTGCGTGCGGTGCCGGCGCTCATGGTGGTGCCGAAGGTCTGCATCTGCTGGTCGTAGGTCATGGTGGATCCCTTGAGGATCTGCCATGCCTGGCTCAGCGAGCTTCCGGCGTTGGAAAGTCGTTGCATGGGGTCGAACACGTCGCCCATGGTGCGTACGAGGCTGCTGGTGCTGCTCTCAGTGGAGCCCATCACCTTGTGGATGCCGGCGACCGCGCCGACGATCATGCCGCCGCCGATGACCCATTGCTGAGCGGATTCCGGCATGCTGCGGAACGTGTTAAGGAGCGCCGTGGCCCCCTGCGTGACACTGCGAAGCGGCCCATTTGCAGCGGAACCGATGCCGATGAGCACGTCCTGGGCGGTGTTGCCGAATTTGGTCAGATCGCCTTTGAGATTATCCGTCTTGCCGGCGGCCACTTTGGCGGCGTATCCGGATTCGCTGACCGCCTGTGTCCACTTTTCGATGCCGCCCTTGCCTTCTTTGTAGAGGACGTTCGCGGCCGACATCGCGGCATTGGAGAAGAGGATACCCATGGCCTGGTTGCGTTCGGCCTCGGGCAATTTGCCAAGCTTGTCTTGCAGCTGCCCGGCGAAGTTGGCGATGCCGACGAAATGGCCCTGCGCGTCGTAGAGGTGCAGACCGAGGTCGTCCATCTCGCCTTGCACCTGTTTGGACGGGCTCATCAGGCCGATCAGGGCGGAGCGGAGTTCGGTGCCAGCCTCGCTGCCGATGTTGCCGGCGTTGGCCATGGCCGCAAGCGTGCCGGTGGTCTCCTGCATGCTCGCGCCCATCATGTGCGCGGTTCCGCCCACCATCGACAGGGCGTTGCCCATATCGCTGACACCGCCCAACGCCTTGCCGGCGCCTGCCGCCAGCGCATCGGATACTTTGGCGGCGTCCTTGCCCTTGATGTTGAATTCGGTCATCGCACTGGTGAGGTAGCGTGTGGCGTCCTCTGTGCTCATCGAATCCGTCGCCGCAAGCGTCAAAGCAGCACTGAGACCACCGGAGAGAATGTCCGAGGTGCTCATGCCGGCTTTGGCGAGCTCGTTGATCGCGTCGGCGGCATCCTCGGCGGAGTACACGGAGGTTCGGCTGGCGTTCAAAGCCGCCTCACGCAGGCGTGCGAGTTCGTCGCCAGTGGCGCCGGTGTTGACCTTGACCTCGCTCATTTTCGCGTCGAACTGCGCGAAGCTGGCGACCGCGGCTACACCGATGGCGGCGGAGAGCGCACCAACCCCGAGCGCAGTCTTGGACAATCCGCTCGTGAGGCGTTCGCCTGCGGATCGGGGCTGTTCCATGGAGGTGGAGAGCTGCTCGGCTTTGGCGCTGGCGGCCTGCATACTGGTCATGTAGTTGCTGGCGTCCGCCTTGAGGCGGATCATGATTTCTTCATTCACCGCCATCGGTGTTCACCTCACATTTTCAGTTTTCTGATTCTTGGTTTGAGTTTCGTGGTTTGGGAGTCTGGGGCTTCGACGATGCCGGATTCGGAGAATTTACGGAGCGCCTTCTCCTGCATCTCGCTGACAAAGCACGTCTCCACTCCAGCTCCGGAGAAAACAGCTTCGACTTTGTCCTGGTCGTGGCAGAATTCGATGGGCATACCGCATCTCGGGCATTTGAAGGACGCTTCATACTCCTGCAGGGCGAGCATCCACTCACGCTCGGTCTCATCCCATTCGACGTCGTCGCCCGGCGTGGGCTCCCAACCGAGGAAGCGCTTGTAGCTGATACCGATAGACCTCGCGCACCGCAATTGCGCGAGAATCTGCGGCGCTTCTGCTAGGCATTCTGCGAGACGAGTTCCCTCAGCTCTTTTGGGACCATGTTCCGGGGAGCATTGAGCGACTGAACCACCTGGAGGAGATCGGCGACCTGAGAATCGACCATCGAGTCGAACAGACCTTCGATGCCATCGAGGGTGATCTCTTCAGTCTTGCCCTTCCAATGGGCGCTCTGGATCATTCGGGGCAGGGAATCCCTGACCATGCCCACCCAATCCTTGACGATTTTGCCGTCCTTCGTATCGGTGTTTTTGAGGACGATGAGATTCCATTCGCTGCAGGTCAGACCACGCAGGCTGATCACGAGCGTGCTTTCGTCGGTCTTGTCCTTGAGTTCCTTGGCCTTTGCTATGGCATCGGCCTGCTGTTTCCTGAGACTTGCTATTTCGCTTTCAGTGTGGTCATCCGTATCGATTTTCGGGATAGCAGCGCCTGATTCCAATGCACGGCGTAGCGCGTCCAGATCGGTGACGACTTCGAAGTCTTCTGTCGGTCGTTTGATGGTGATTCCCATGATTTCGCTCCTTTAAAGATTGATAAAAATTGACGCTCTTTTTTGAAAAATCTGGAAGTGGGTTCCCTTGTCGTGGAGAGCGTGAACCGCGGCAAGGGAAGAATGAGAGGTCAGTCCTTGGACTTCGCCTGCGTCGTAAGAGACTGAGTGGTCGAAGAAGTACTCGAAGAGGATGAAGAGCTTGAGCTTCCTCCGTCTACGACGGTGGAGGTTTCTTCGCGGCTGGACGGGTCGATCGCAAGACTGATGGTGGACATCTGGCGCGCGTTGTCGGCTTTGGCGACCGGGGTCTTGATGCCGACGGCGACCTTGTAGACGCTGACCACATCGCCAACCTCGTACGGCAGAGTGCCGTCCTTGCCGCGCCGGCGCACGATGTAGCCCTTCGTGCCCTTGGTGAGCACTTCGGCGGCCTTGTTCTCGCCTTCGGAGTCGCGGTTGGTGTTGTCGATGATTTTCATCTCGCCGCCGTCGTACTTTTCTTGTCCGGGGATCTGCCCCTTTGCGGGAGAGGATTCGCGGTCGTCATCGGCCATCTCCTGCGTGTGCTTGGGACTGAAGCCGTCGTTGGGCAGGTAGTCGCTCAGGTTGAGGGTCGGATTGGCCAGCTCCTGCACGGTGGGATGTGCAATGTCCTTGATTGCCGTGTAATCCTTGAAGAAGTCGGTGCGGTAGTCGCCGTTCTCCAGATGCGCTTGTGGCATTGTCATGATTTTTCCTTAGATTTTGGATATGGAAAAGCCCCGGCCGGGATGGCTGGGGCTTCTGTTGATTGGGTTATGCGGGCCAGCTTGTAAGCCAGGTCATGACCCGCATCTGATAGGGGGCGTTGGTCGCAGGATTAATTAGTTCGCTGGGATAGCTTCGGTCGATATCGGCCACGAGGCAGCTCATGTCCTTGTGGGGTCTCGCTCCGTCGAGGCTGATGAGCTTGTCGCAGACGATGCCAATACCCGTATCGGAGGGGCCAACCACGCGGATGCTGAGTTCGCCTTGATGATTGGTGACTCTTCCGCTTTCGACATGGTCGCGGGTCTTCTCCGAAAACAAGGCCACAATCCAGGGCGGCGAGCCTTTCGGAGGCGGACCGTCGATATAGACGTCCCAGCCTTCGAGCTTGGGCAGCAGGCCCATGACGGCTTGACGGGCTTCGACGTATTTCATAGCTTGCCCGCCACCTCGCCGATGTGCCTGGCAGTGTTGTCGAGCTCATCGACGCCGTGTCCGTAGAACTCGTGCTGCCCGCCACCTTTGGAGGTGCCGAAGAAGGCGATGTTGGCGAGGTCGCTGGCGCCGCCTTTCTCGGGACCGATGTCGGCTTCGGTCGTAAAGCCGTCCTGGTGCATGTCGTAATGGATACGCACGCGCCGGAAAGCCTTGTTGCTTGAGGTCTGCAAGTCGTCGGTGATGGCCTGCTTGATATTGGTCGCGCCTTTCTTCACCACCGCCGCGACCTCGACTGTCTTGCGTAAAGGCAGGCGGGCGAGCTCTTGGCCAAGCTGAGTGATCTCATGCGTGTCGATCTCAACCGTCATCGGCATCATCTCCCTCGTTTTTGGGGATCTCCTGGACGTTCCAGCGTCGCGCGGTCGCATACGTCTTCTCCGACTGGAGGTTGACCAGCCGGAATTTTCGACCCACGAGGTCAGAGTCGGCGGATGAATCGCATGCGGCCATATCACCCGGCTGCATACCGGTCGCGCTAACAGGGAAATGCAGGTAGAGCGTCCACACCGGCACGATGCCGCCGACATTGCTGCTCTCGCCGCTCGCCGTGTTGGCCTGCGAGGCGACCCCGCCCGACGTCTGCACCTTGCCCTTGCCCTTATAGACTTGGACAAGTTTCGGAGTGCTGACACCGGTATCGGGATCAACAATCTCGCCTTGACTGCGGGTGACAGTGAAGCTGTCAGTCATGAGCCGCTCGGCGTTGGCACGCATGCGTGGCAGCGCCCTGTCGAGCATCGCCTTCGCGTCCATGGCGTCTCCTTAGTAGCAGTACGGATAGCTGGGAAGCGGGAAGGCATCGGGCTCCGGCATCGCCATGACGCTGAATGCGTTGCTTGTCGGCGTCTTGAGCAGCATGGCCCATTCGTCGTCAAGGATGACGATCTCGCCGCTGGCGCGGGCGTCGACGACGGTGTTCTGAAGATTACCGTCGTCGATTTGCGTCATCTGCGATTTCATGCCGTCGGGGTTGCTGGCCTTGCGTTCGACCGCAGACACGAGCACATCGTTGACGACGGCTTTGTATTCCGCGTCGGCGAGCGCCCACTTGTCGAGCTGGGTGACGCGCCTGCGTATCTGGCGTTCCGCCCTGTTGAGCCAGCGTTGGATTTGCTTGGCTTCGATGCTGTCTGCGGGGATTTCCCTGCCGAGTTCGGTGGCCACGTCGCTGACGGTCGCGTATTTCGCAATGAGATCATCAGCCATCATGGCCTCCTACTTGGTGGGTTTCGTGGTGGACTTGGCCTTAGCTGCGGTGGCTTTCGCATCGTCGGATTCCTTGTCGTCCGTACCTTCAGCAGGTGTTGGATCGGCTGCCGAGACTTCTTCGGGAGCCTTCGCCGGCGGCGAAGCGGTTCCCGAATCCTGAGATTCCGAATCTTTCTCTTCGGTGATCGTGTAGCCGTGGCGCCTGAAGTAGTCCAGCGTGCCATCGGGCTTCCCGTCGGTCTTGCCGAATCCATGTCGAAAAGCGACGCCGGCGACGATTCCCGTATATCCTTCCACAGGGGTTTGTACGAGGTAAGCCATCATTGCACCTTGACTTTCCGCAGCACCGCTGCAGCCTTGGTGGCCTTGAGAGCCACGCCTACGGGGCCGAGCTCGACCTCGCCTTTGTGCACGGCTCCGGCCTGTGTGAAGTCCGGCAGGAAAGTCTGCACGAGCTGGCCTCCCTTGACGGAGATGCCGTGGAATCCGTCGAGGCCGACGCGGTAGGCATAGACGTCGGTGGTGCCGTCATCCTTGTTGATGGGGATGATCGGGTCGTTGCTGCCGGCCTTGGTGCCAGCATCGACGAAGAGCACGCCGCCATAATCCTCGCGGGTGATCGGTCGGCCGTTCGCGCCGACGAGCCCTTCGACTGGATCACGGTTGTAGGCGCTGGTGCGTCGTGCCGCGGCGCGGAGCTTATCCAAAGCCTTCTTGTTGCTGACGATGACCGTGGGCTGGCCGTCGAGATTTCCGAGGAAATCGTCGACGCTGTCGAGGATTTTGAAGCCGCTGTCAGACATGTCGGTCCAATCCGGTTTGCTGCCCGTATCCTCGGTGCTGGAGCCGGTGAGGGCCTTGTCGAGACCGTCGAAGGCGCTGGAATTCACGGCGGTGTCGCCGTTGATGACGGCGTCCTGGAAGAGCGCGATCGCGGCCTTGACCTTTTGCATGACATTGAGCGTCACGGCACCGGACGCCTCCGGTCCGAGATTGGCCAGCACGCGGTCGATCTCGAAGCTGCCGCCGAGCACGGCGAGCGTGACGGAGATCTTCTCGGTCTCCACGTTGCTGGGCTCGTAATCGGTGTTGATGGCGCGGAATGCCGCGATGGGCTGGGTCTTGAGACGGCGATAGCCGTAGTCGAGCGTCGCTCCGCCGCCGGCAGGAGACACGCAGTCATCGAAAATGAGTGAGTCGAGTATCTCGGAATTCTTTCGGAATTCGTCGATGACCATGGGGTCGAAATCCTCGGTGGTGTTGTTCTTGGCTTCCGCCAATGTTACAGCCATGTTGTGGCCTCCTATATGCTATTTGAGGTGTCCGGCGATGGCCTCTTGCAGGGTCGTCGGCTTGGGGTTGTCGCCCTTGCCCTGGCTTGGGTCGGCCTTTGGGGTCTTGGGCGTTATCTTGAGGAGTTCTGCTAGGCTGTCGGCGTCGGCGAGCATCTCTTCCTTGGTGCTCCCGCGAAGCCGCGTGGCGAGTTTCAGCGGGATGCCTTTTTCGGCGGCTACCTCGTACTGGGTGGCTTTGCGCTCGTTCGCCGAGCTTGATGCCTCCAGTTCCTTGAGGTGTTCGGCCTGCTTTTCGGACTCGGTCTTGTCCTTGTCCTCGAATTCCTTGATCTTGGCTTCGGCTTCGGCGAGTTTGGCCTTCGTGGCCTTGTTCTCCTCGCGTTCCGCCTTCAGGGCCTTGAGTCCCGCTGGACCGAGTTTCTCGCCGTCGGGATCGTTTCCGGACTGCTGCGGCGGGTCTGCCGGTGGCTGGGGATCGCCCTCATTGCCACTCCCTCCTTCGCCTGGCGTCTCGATGAGACGCAGTCTCCAGAGCGGGGATCCGAAGATGCCGTGTTTGTGCATGTTTCCTCCATTTGTTTGTTTTGGCCATATCGCATGGCAAAGCGCCGCCCGCATCGCGCGGGTGGTTGAAAAATTGTGTGAATCAGGCGGCCAGTCCGAGCCAGCCGTAATTCTTGAGAAGCTTCATCGCTTTGGCATGGTCATTGCCGGCGATCTGGTAGATGGTCTCAGGCATGAGCCTTGGCCGGTCGACGCGGAAGTATTTGCTGCCATCGCGGTGCATGGTCTTGACGTATCCAGCCTTTTTCACCATCCAGTATCCGGTGCCGCGTTTCGTCGTGCTTTCGGTCGTGTATTTGATGTTGCGCCCGTAGAGCTGGGCAGGCCTCACGTCGCCGCGTTTGCGGTAGGCGTTGACGAGCTTGTTGAGGTCGGCGCCGTCCTTCCATGCCCTCGCGTTGGCTTGGCTGCCGAGCACGTGCGCGAGCTGCTTGTCATCGAGGGAGTCGAGATAGTCGTTGGCGCTGGAGAAGTGGGTCATGAGCATCTTCTCGTCCCTGCACCACATGGCGATGCAGTCGCAATATGGATGCCGCTCGAAAGGCTTCTTCCCACTCGGCATGCCGGCGAGTATCGCGCATCTTCCACAGCTGGGCGGCGTGAGCGCACGCACATAACAGGCGTCGAAGTTGAAGCTCTTCGCGCTCATGAGGCTTGCGGTGCGGCTGGTGTCGGCGAGCGCGGTGCGGATGAGTCGCGCCATGTCGGCGTCTATCTGCATGACCGCGATGCGCGAGTCGGTTCCTTCGCCGATCTGGCGTTTGGCTGTGAGGATGGAACCGTAAAACACGTCGAAAAGTGCTTGGCCGTTGCCTGCGGTGCCGTTGAGAATGGTGGTGTCGAAGTCGAATCCGCGTGCGGGTAACGGCCTGTGGTCGATGGCCCGCATCGCGTCCGGCGTCGTCTCCCACGCCTCTTGTGCCACATCGTTCTGTGACTGCCCAATTAGCAGGAGCATGTCTGGCGCTGCAGCGGCGAATGACCTGTCGAGGTCTCCGGGAATCACCGCCTGGTGCCAGATGTGGATTGCCTTGGTAACGGTCTTGTTACTGCTGTTGCGGAGGTTCCTGCCCTGTTCCCGTA
This sequence comes from Bifidobacterium sp. ESL0745, assembly GCF_029433335.1. NCBI lineage: Bacteria > Bacillati > Actinomycetota > Actinomycetes > Bifidobacteriales > Bifidobacteriaceae > Bifidobacterium > Bifidobacterium sp. ESL0745. The sequence continues at coordinate 1,595,324 of NZ_JAQTHX010000001.1, read as the reverse complement.
TCAGATTGGGCACCTGTTGGCTGAGTTCCGTCATTCGTGGCCTCCGGCTTGATTAGGCTCGCCCAGTATGCGGCGTCCGTGTCAGCAAAGCGTTGGCGTTCCCTGTCCTTGCGGGCCTTGCTCCATCCGAGTTCGTCCCATGCGCCTTCACGGGTAATGATGCCGGCGCTGAAGAGCTTCTGGATGGCGTCGGCCTTCTGGCTGAAGGTTGGGGTGTTGGGATCGTCCCAGTCGCATCGCACACGGTTGCCGTCCACGGGTTCGCCTTTTGCGAAGCGGTAGGCGAGCGCCATGACGTCGCCCCATGAGTCGCCGTCGATGGTGTTTTTGAGTTCGACGTTTTTGACGAGTCGTACTTCGTCGGCGCGTATGGCGCCTTCGGCTGCTGGGTTGGCTGCGGATTGTGCGAAGTAGCGCATGGGCAGGCCGGTGACGGCGCTGACCTGTTGGGCGAGCATGTCGATGACGGTTTTGAAGTTTTCGAGGTTGCTGGCTTCGAATTGGCCGAATTTGGCGTCTTTGTTGCCAGTGGAGGTCATGGCGTTGTAATAGGTCTTCCACCCGTTGGTCATGTTGCCGTTGGCATCAACGAAGTCTTCCTTGTTGACGCCGATGGCCCATTTGCCTGGTACGGCGTGGGTCTCCATCGCCACCTGTAGGTCCATGAGCGCACGCGCGGCCATGTCGGTGGGGCGCAGGACATCCTGCATCTCACTTTCGCCGACAAAGTCGGAGACCATCGGACGGTTGATGAACTGAACGACAGGAACCTTGCCGAGGTCGTGGTCATCGCGGTCCTCGATCTGCCAGCCGGCGTGATTGGCCTTGCTAAGGAAGATGGTGGAGTTCGGCAGATAAAGGGTGGCTTCGCTTGCCGCCGCAGGTTCCAACGGGTCGTAGTAGACGCGCAGGGCCGCGGTGACCCGGCGTGTGCGCGGGTCAATCTGGGCGATCATGCTTTTGGAGGATTCCACCGTGATGAGCGGGTGATCCTTGTCGTCCTCGTTGGTGCCCACAGTGACAAAACCGTGGCCCTGTATGCGGGTTTCGAGGTGTGCGAGGACGCTCTGGGATTCCATGTTGTTGGCTTCCCAGACCTCCTGCATCCACTCGTCGGAATTGGGCTGATCGGGCATGCTGAAACCGCTGACGTGCTGGCGTTGCACGACCGTGTCCACGGTTACTCTCGGCCAGTTCAAAGGAAATTCGAAGGCACGCAGCTCCTGGGGAACGGCAAGGCCAATGGTCTGGATACGCTGCTCGCCCTTGTAGTATTCCGTCAGTTCCTTGTGGGTGCCGCGTCGAGATTGGAGTTTGGTGTAGAGGTAACGGACGAGGCGCTGCTCATCCGAAGATAACTCCGTTGTTGCCATATCCGTGTCTACCTCCGTTGTCCGAACTGTTGGCGTTGAGCAGCCAGACCTTCTGCCGGTCGCCCTTCCAGCCGAGCGCCCTCATATCGCATGCGGCCTCATGGGCGAGGATGTCGGCCATGCTGATGTCGATTTTCTGGTTTTCCGAGGGTTTGCCGAGCACGAATTTGTCGCCGGGCTTGGCGACCATTCGCGCGGCCATCATGTGCAGTTTCGCCACCGGATCGGGAGAATGAGTGGTGGTCTTGTCTGCGGTATCCTCGCGGAAACGCACAAGCGCGTTGTACATGCGGCCCACCTGGTTGGTCGGCCATTGCACGACGGTATCCTCGCCGTAGCGTTCACTCCACGCGTCGACCTGCGTCTCCCACGGGTGAGGGTCGCAATAGAAGCGCTGAACCTTGTAGCGACTGAACATCTCGCTGACACAGGCATCGACCTCGCCGCGCGGGATGCGCCCCTCCCATTCCTTGGGGTTCCAGTACGAAGGGCGATGGGCTTTGCTGTAGGTAGGCGTCCAACGCCAACCGTCCATCGTCTCGGCACGAAGGGCCGTCCAATCTCCGGACTGCGAGCCATCGAAGCCCATGCAAATCTCTGTGCCAGCAGGCGGAACCTCTCGGTCATCCGTCGTATCGTCGTACAGTGCTTCCGGCATGTACGAGCCGAGGCCTTGGACGAGTTCGCAGCCGAAGAACCGTCTGGCTTGAGCCGGGTCGCGCTGCAGGAGTTCGGAGGCAGTCGCCTCGACCGATTCGAGGTTGACCCACGGGGAGCCTTTGTAGACGAATTCGAGAATCTTCCTGCGATCGTCCTTATCGGTGAAGTCAAGTTTGGGGTCGTGGCGCGGGAAATATTTCATGATGTCTTCGCTGCGCGATTCGTAGGTCGCCTGCCCAAAGCTGGCATCCATAGGATCCCACGGGTTGGTAAGCTCCATCATGCGACCGTCCATGCCGCCTAGGCCACGGAGCACGGTGTCGGCGACCTCGAACATGCCGGAACGTTTGGTATAGACGCCGCTCTCGTCGAGGATGGCGAAGTTGACCGGGTTGCCCAGCTTCGATCTTGCCGACGCGGTAACGGGGTCTATCCTGCCTCCGTTAGGCAGTCGGATGAATCCCTCACGCACCTGCATGAGATCGGAGAGGCTGCCGTTACGGATCATCGTCTGCAAAGGCCGGTATACGTTCGCGGTCTGTTCCTCGCTGTTGGCAAGCAGTTGTACCAGTGCGGTCTGTCGAGGCATTCCCATTGGTTCGCCCGGTTGGTATTCGTATTCGAATCCGCAGCCGCAGCCCCAGTCGGAGCAGCGGAATTTCTCGCCGCCTTCGGCCCAGCCGCAAAACACGCACGGACCAGCACCTTCGAAACAGGACAGGGCGGCGCCAAACGGGGACTTGCCGAGCTTCTGACCGCCGACGATCTGTCCACGGCGCCAGTCGAAAGCGTTTCCTTGGACTGGTCGTGAGGGATTATATTCGGTTTCCGGTTTGACCCGATAGAAGTCAACAGCGTTCTTGAGCTGCCAGCCGACGAGGATGAAGGGCTTGTTGAGGTCGTATCCGGCCGGGACCACGCAGTGGGCGGCTATCCAGTCAGCGAAGAGAAATCCGAGGGACTTGACTACGGCCATCATCCCTCCATCTTGGCGTACCTTTCACGGGCACTCGGAAAATGAACAACGTTGGAATCGGTTTTGCCAGTTTTGGGCTGGTGCTTTACGGTATCGTCCACAATCTCCCATCCGTTGAGCTTCAAGCCCTGCGGGGTAAGCCCGATGGTGTCGGCATAGCGTTGCAAGGTCGCGCGGTCGGCTGCCTTGGCTTCGGAGGATTCGCAGATGACGAATTGCCGACAGTACAAGGCAACGGTGTGGAACAGGTAGGCGTATTGGGGCATGTGCCAGGCGATGGCCTGAGGCAGTTTCCACAATTCGCGCCACAGTTGTTTCTCGCGTTTGTTCCAGGCTTCGCTGGCTGCGGTATCGACTTCCTTCTCGAGACCGTCATCGGTCTTCCAAGTGTCAATGATTTCATAAGGTGCCAGCGGGAACGCTTTGGGCCTGTACTTGTATCCTTTGGCGCTGAGCGGCACGAGCGAGCGCCCCAAACGTTCCGACCGTTCGGAGTTGGGGTCGAAGCTCGGGCCGGATCGCGCTCGGGCTCCTCCCCGTGCCATTTGTCACTCCAATCCAAGAAAGCTAGAATTCATTGCATGGAAACAAAACGAGTTTGCTGGCATTGCCACACCTTTTCACACATGAGTCTTCCGAGAACGCATAACCCGATATACGGGTCTATGGAGATAACGGATAATGTATGGGAATTCACTTTTCCACAAACCACTCTAAAACCCCGAAATGGAGATATTCTTTTTACGATTTATGAGTGTGATTCCTGTGGTTTCCCTAATTTACGGAAAAACATCATAAAGAGATCGGAAAATAGTGGCGGTTACTCTATGATTCCAACGGAGGACTGGATTCCTTTATCTTCTGAGGAACATGAATATACGGATGTTCCAGCCGAAATTGCAAAAGCCGCGTCGGAAGCGCATAAATGCTATTCAATCAACGCCTATCGTGCTGCTGTAGTTATGGCTCGTACCGTACTCGAGGGAATCGCAAATAGTAAAATCAATCCCGTAAAGGAAAACGGATACGAAAAAGATCTTAAAGAAAAAATTAAGGATCTCGGCAAAGCAGGCATTATCTCAAAACGTCTTGAAGACAAAGCTTCAATAATCAAAGATATTGGTAACGGATCCACTCATAACATTTTTGAGGAAATCACTGAAACAGACGCAATCAATACATTGAACTTCCTCGATCTTTTAATTGATGAAGTATATACACAAGAAGCACAATACGATCAACTTGGGCAGACAAATAAAAAACTAAACATAAGTAAGCAGAAACTTCTTGACAGATTCAGAACTAAGTAAACATGCGAATTCGATTTTAAAATTCTGCTTCCAAAAACTTTGAACCCTCCGCACTTGCGAGTCACCTCACCGGCGGTCTGGAGCAGCCCCGTCGGGGTACCCCCTGGGGGTGCCGACGGGCTGAGGAAAGAAGGAAGTGAACAAAATCGATGTTCGTTTCTTCTTTTAAAACGTTTAAAAGGTGTCCTGTTGTGCGGTTCGCGTCGGTTCAGCGCCAGCGTTCGCGCATTCGCACGCTGTTCGCTTGTCCTGCGCTTCGGTTGCAATGCGCATGTTCGGGACCTGACCAACCTGTTCGCGCGTCGTTGTGTCCAAGATCCCAAGCCTGCCAAGGAAAGACCGGAAGACCGCAGCGTTTGCAGATCGGTCGAACGCCTTGCGACATCAGCCGCTTCCACTTCTCGCGCTCGGCTTGATGAGCTTTGCCATAGCCGCGACGCGAGGCGCTGCCGCGTGCCTGCTCGTGGGCTCGCCTGTGGACCATGCAATAGCGTTGGCCGACCGGAACAAGCTGCGGGCAGTTGGCCCACGCACACCGACGCATGGGCATCAGGCCGCCAGAGCCTCCGACTGGGCGGGCTGGGTATCGGGTTTGGTGGCAGCGGGGACGGACGCCGCGGAGTCCGTAGATACTTGTTTGACGCTGCACCAGTGGTTGTAGGATGCCGAGGGCTGGCCGTCACGGTAAACGGTGAGGGTATCGGTATCCGCCTGCCAGGAGTCGCCCTCCACGGTATCGGTCTTGGTGCCGCCCGAGATCAGGGAGCCGGTGTATTCGATCTGCAGCATGATGATGCCTCCAGAGTATTGATTGTTTAATAAGTGAATGCCCTGCGCTCGCGAGTGTATAAGGAGTTTTTATTGGCAATAGCGTGCGCGAGGCAGGGCAAAGATAAAGCCGGACATGGAAAGGATAAGTCTGTCCGGCCAGCGGTTGGTGCAGGATTCGAACCTGCGGCACCATGGGGTGCGACGACTTAGCAAGCCGCTGCGTTAGGCCTCTCCGCCAACCAACCATGATGCCGAAGGTTTGCTTGCATCGGAACCGTTATATGATCCGTGGCGGCAATCCTTCGGCAAGAATAGAATTACTCCTGACCGCTATCGACGGAGAGGAGGTGAAATGAGCAATATAAAGATTGAATTCAACGATGACGCATTAGAGAAGGTTGCAAAGCAAGCAGTTAACAAATGGGCGTCCGAAAGGCAGGATAAGTGTTTCTTCTGTGGAAAGCCCTTACAACCGAATCCGGCATTGAAACCAAACCAAGTACCAGTATGTGCTGAATGTGCAAGGAAGCATCAGCAAGACTAGGAACGCAAAAGGGCCGAAAGCTCATGCCTCCGACCCAATAAAACTAACAATATCCAAAGTACGGAAACAAAGCGGAATGTCAATCAGCTCCGGCGTGTCGCATCGATTCAGCCAAAGCGAGCAGCTCCCCCATGTCGAACCGGTGCCTGCCATTCCCGAGGCTTTCATGCGTCAGACTGTCGCGCTGTATCCACATGTTGACCACCTTGCGCGTCACGTACAGCCCGGTGTTCTTGTGTATCCACTTTGCAGCCTCCGCCGGTGTGGCCTCCAAAGGTTTTTCGTGCAGCTTCTCGCGACGCGTACGCCTCAGCTCATCGGTAGACCAGACCGACCCGCAGGCACGGCATTCGACCTCACTGACATCCCTCGCTCCCGCAACCTCACTCCCACAGTCCGGGTTGAGGCACCTGCCGTAGATGATCTCGTCATCGACCGGAGTGATCATGCCACGCACCTTCGAGGAAATATGCGCAACCGCACGATAGGCGCCACCGCACTCGGGGCACGCCGCGATACGCCCCACACGGTTGATGAGCTTGCGGATCAGTTGCGGCGTCCTCGGCTCCCACACCCCCACATCCGCACCGATCGGACGCAGCACGCCACCGACCTCATCCATCAGATCACCCCACGAAAGCGCATACGCCGCCTGTGGATACGGGCTGCGAGCGCCTCCCCCGTTATTCGGTTTGGCCTTCCGATAGGCGTATTGCTGGATCTGGTAATAGTCGATCCTGAGGTTATGCAGGTTGTCTGCGAGAACCTTGCGGTGCGTCTTGCACAATGTTCCATCGTGTGGCATGTTCTCGCAGATCGGGCAGAGCTTGTTATCGGTCATTTGTCCCCTTTCGAATGATGATTGCGTTTATGGTCGTAGTGGCGCTCGCGAATGATGAGCCATGTGAATCCGGTGAGGTCGATGGCGAGTATGGTCGCGAGCGCCGAAACGTATCCAATCCAGAAGCTCATGGCTCCTCCTTCCCGTCCTCCGGCAGATCTCGGTTGGCATCGTGGTCTTCGTCGTTTTCCAGCTTGGGTAGTGTGCCGTCGCCCCACGCACGCCGGATTGTCTGGGAGTCTTCATCTCGGTGGCGGGACAGTGCGGATTGGATGGCGTACATTATTGCGATGCCCATGCCGAAAGTGAGCATGGCGATGATCAGTACCTGCATGATCATTGTCCCGTTGTTGTCCATTGTCATGGTTCCTCCGTGATTGTTATCGAGTCGAGCTTCGCTTCCTGCTCCAGCAGGTTGAGGTAGCCTGTCAACCGGGTCACAGTCAGTGGGCCGTCGATGACGTGCTTCTCTTCGCCGTGACTTTCCCCGAAGCCTCCCGGCCTCGTGGTGCGTATCGTGATAAGAGTTTTCAAGATTCATTCCTTCCAAGCAGTCTCTGCAATACATTGTGCTTCTCCCGTACTTCAGCTTCGTACTGCGCCGCGTGCGCGGGGCACAGGTCACGACCGTCCTTGAGATGCTCCCAGCTGGGATATCTGACGTACTTGGATTCGAGGTGCTCGGCGCTGGCCTGCAGCGCATCCCAATAGGACGGGAACAGACTCATACTGAACAACGACAGTACGGCATTGCAATCCGGCCAGTCACAATGCATCTCGTGCGCCACGACCCCAACGTCACTCATTGCAGCTCCCTCTTCAGGTCCGCGAGCGCCGCCCTCGTCTCCGAGAGTTTCATGTGGAGCCTGAGCGCGGTCTCGTAGGCATCGGTGCCGTAGATTCTGACCATGGCGAGGTCCGCCTGCATGGCGAACGCGTCGAAGGAAGTGGCCGCCGCCATCAGCAGGGTTTTCGCATACGTTGCATTGACAAGCGCGTTGAGCGCGTCCCTGCCACGCGTGACGGTCAGGTTCTCCAGTGGTGTGCCTCCGACCTTCGGCAGCCACCATCTCGCGGCCTGGTCGGACTTGCACCGGTCGCAGATCATCTCGAACTCCGAGTCTTCGGCATCCACTTTGCTGACGATGCCCTTGTGGTGGTAGCCGTGATGGTCGAACTCCACGATGTCACCCACACGGAAATCCTCGATCGTGATCTGCTTCGCTGTTTGCTTGCTCATTTCACAGTCTCCTTGCCGTCTTCGAGCAGTTTCTCCTCGCGTTCCCTGCGCTCACAGGCTCTTGCCTCGAGGTGATCTGCCCAGTCCAGCCATGCCGAAGTCTCCACGGTGCTGGTATCACGGAAGCCGAGCCGTCCCAGGCACTGCAGGCATACGCTCGACGCACGTTTCGCCTGGTCGCCGTGCACCAGCACCACCGGTCGCAGCAAGCCCGACGAGAAATTCCGCCCGCACAGGTCGCAAGGCTCCAGATCCTGTGTGACGAACGAACCGTCCGGACGGGGGATGAAATCCCTGCCGTCCAACGCCCGGCGGATCTGTTCGACCGAACCGATCGCGGCCAGCAGCTTCGAGACCGCGTCCTTCCACAGTTCCAGATGCTCGGCGTCGCTGGAAAGCATCTGATCGCGCAGCGTGTCCATGCTCGCAAACACATGCTCCAGCGTTACCGACATGACCGCCGTCAGGCTCTGCGCCTTTAAATGATGCAGATCGTAATCCTTGTCTTCAGTACTCATTTCGTTTCCTTCCCTGCTTCGAGTTGCTTTCGTGTCTCCTCCGGCATGTACCGGTCGGGGTATTCGGCTCCCGTCAGCTCGGCGAACTCCCTGAAATCGGCCTCGCTCATCTCGTCCGGATACCATTCACGCTCATCGATGACTCCGGTCGCGGGATCGCGTCTGACGGTGTAACCGGTCCACCCGTGGCGCATCGCCGCCATCTGAGCATCATAGGAATCAGGATCAAACCCGTCCATCCACTTCAGACGCCGGGTACGCACCGCCGTGAACTCGTCCGAACCACCCTCATCCACATACCGCGCCTTAGCCGCACCACGGGTGGGAGCCTGGATGACCATGCCCTCATCCCACTCGTCACCGCAAGCGCACAACCAGGACTTCTTGGCCACGCTCATTTCCGAGCCTCCTTGCGGTAGGGGTTCTTGGCTGCAATATCGGAGAAGTAGCAAGGGGCTCCCGGAGCTTTCTGCACGTACTTGTCGAACATCATGCGCACCCCCTCAGCCCAAGCCTCGGCCTTGGCCGGAAGTGTCTCATCGTCATCGGCGTCATGGTCGAACGCGTAGCCAGAGGCAAGTTGAACGGCTCGTCACGCACCTCGCTGGTTTTCGTGCCGTCCAGTATCAGCCGGTAAATCTGAGGCTCTATCTTCGCCGTGATAATCCTTGTGGTTCTCATCGTCTGTTGCCTCCCTCATCAATGACGGCGGCCATGTCACGCAGCCATTCCGCCTGCTGGTGTCGGGCCATACGACCGGCCTTTCGAAGCTCACGGGCGATATCCTCCATCTGGGCGGCGACCACCTCGGCATCCTCCGGAGTATGCCGGAACAGATAGCCGTCCACACGCACCCTGACTTCGCCAGCTTCTGCCGTGACGCCTATGCCATGGATCCTGCGCTCATGGCTTCTGTGGTTTCCCATTCTGATGATCATCGTGTTTTCTCTCCTTGGCCAATCTGTTTCCGGTTTTCCTTCCAAGCGTCGTAGGTGGTAAGTCTCCGATTATCGTCGAGCAGATACGGCAGCATGACCTGATCCAAATCCGCCATACCAGCCTCGATAATCGCAAGCTGCGCCTGAATCCACTGCCTGAGCGTGCGCCATGCGACCATACGGGCGTGCTTAGGAGTAGCCGGAGCTTTGGAGTTCCTCTCCTTCTCCAGCAGTCGCAGCACCCCTCGCGAGTCCGCCGGCACGCGGTACCACAATCCCCGGTACTCGAACTCGAGCCCGTCGGGGTCGTTGATGACGGTTATGCGGCTTGCCCCATGATCGGTCAGCAGGTTCACGATCTCCGATTTCGTTTTTTCTGCACTTATCGAAGTCGTATAGTTCAACACACTCATTGTTTTTCCTTTCTTTGGTTTTCGAAATCTATCCTTGCGAAATCCTCAAGCCTGCAGTCATAACTCAGACCCAAAGTCACCGCCACGACCCCATCGGAATCCGTAGTGACTGCTGTGAGCACGCCTTGATGCTCATCACCGTCACTGTCGGTGACCGTCGCATCAAGACCGACCTTCGTCTCAAGTTCCTCCTTCGACCAACACAGACCGGTCTCCAGCAGACGCCTCTCAACTTCGTCGTCGGTCAGCCTGCGCATCATGCCGTCCGGCAGGAGCCATACCCAGCCCCACTGGGCGGTCAGCACCGGCACCGTGGACGGGTCGTTAACCGTGCGGTGCACGATCCATCCCTTGCGGTAGGACTCCGCCGGATGGGCGTGGATGTACCCGTGGCATCCTGTATCACCCGAACCGTCCACAAGCATCAGGTTCTCGGGCTGGTGCACGCGCCCGAACGAGGGACGGCGTGGCCTGCGGTGATGCCGCGAGGCTCCCGGCCAGTATTCCGTGATGGCCCTGCCGCAGCGCAGGCAGCAGCGTCCGTCACGCATGTCCACCGTGTCGCACACCTTCCGGCTCGGCTCACTCCGCGTCATCGTCGGCCTCCTTTATCGCTTTCTGATTTTTTGCCAGAATTCCCTGAACTTCAGAAGTGCGTTCTGCAGCGTCTAACTCCAATAGGTCCGGTTCGACGGGCTGATGGCTGCACCGCGTGCGGGCGACTTGAGCATAATGCTGGTCTATCTCGAAACCCACGTAGTGTCTGCCCAGTTTCTTCGCAGCCACGCATGTAGTGCCCGCGCCACACGTCAAATCACACACCCTCATGCCCGGCAAGGTGTGAATGCCGATGAGGCGTTCCATCAACTCCATGGGCTTCTGCGTCGGGTGCTGGTGCCGTTCACGGGTGCGGGGCCAAGAGAACCAGTCAAGAATCATTGAACCGTGATTGGTGAACCTCGGCAGGTGGTCGCGGTAGCTCAGAATCGCATGCTCGGTGGCACCGCAGTACCGCATGTTGGCTTTCAACGCCTGGGAGCTCGCCCTCTTGACGAACGTCAACGGGATATACCCCTTGAAGCCATGACCGCGCATGCACCCGATCAATGACGCCTGCTGTTCGAAGGAGCAGAACGTGATCACGCACCCGTCCGAACCCCGCTTGCCGGTCGACGGTTTGAGCAAGCCGGCGCAGGCCTCCGCATACGAGTCAAGGTCGAAACCGGAATCCGATTCGAAGAATGGCTTGGCTGCCAGATCGCTGCATTCGCCGCCGACACGACGGTCCTTGTACCACATCGGGTTCGAGGCATAAGCGCGAGCGCCCAACCCATAAGGTATATCGCTCAGCAACAGGTCGAAAACACCGACCTTATGCGCTTCCCAATTCCGAAAATCGTCATTGATAATCACATCGTCGGCCACGCCATTGGCTGGAGCGGCTGCAATCTTTTCACCAGCACTCATGCGGTAACCTCCGTTTTCTTCCGTGCTTCTTCCATCTGTCTGAGTTCCTCCATCGCAGCCTCGTCCGACTTGCCCTCATTGAACAGGTCACGGAGAGCCAGCAGCCGCCAATCGGAAGGGTCTGCTACATCGAGTCCGAGCAGATTGAGGACCCGCTTGGAGCCGATGCCGTACGTGGTCTTGTGCTCCGGTTCCTTCTCGGGCTCCTGCCACGTCCTGCCCTCGAACGCCGTGTCCTGGAATATTTGGTTTTGGTGTTGGTCGCGTTTGGATTCGGAGCGTTTGAGGATCCATGTGTCGAATGCGGCGTCGAGGTTGCGGTACCCGTAGTGTTCGATGCCTTTGGATAGCAGTGAGTTTCTGAATTCCTTGGCGAGGTTGTCCACATCGATGAGGGGGTAGCCCTTATCGACGAGCTCCATGGCCTGCTGCCGGTGATCGGGTTTGGGCTTCCACTCTCGGATTTCATTTTCATCTGGGAGCGGGTGTCTCTCACTCTTATCGTTAGATAAGAGTGAGGTTCTTGGGTTCTTAGTGTTCTGAGTGTTAAGGGTTGACACGTCATTGACCGGACACTGATTAATCAGTGATTCGTCATTCTGCCCAGCGATGTATCTCGCCTGCGCTCTACGATGCTTCTCGGCCTTCTCCAAGGCCTTCTCCCGACTGGTCTGATGGTCAAGATAATCATGAATGTAGTACCCGGACTCGCCGTCATCCTCGAGCATCCTCACATCAAGCAGCGCGTCAATATCGTCATCATCCGCGCCGAGCTGATAGTACAGCTCGTCATCAGTGATATGACCATCATTCAGACGATCACTGCAAAACGAGATCGCCAGCGCATACAACCCCAACGCCGTCGGCCGCTCGCGGCGCAGCTTGCGTACCTTCGTGCTCCGCCAGAACCCGTTGCTCAGTTTCGCGAACCCGTCACGCTTCACCATCGTTTGCCTCCCTCATAGCCGATCAGCACCGTCACGCCCAGAATCAAAGCCGCTACAAGCCAGTCAGGCATCAGTCACCATCTCCTTCTCGACCCGCAGGATGTTCCTGCCAATCCACGCCATGACCGGCACCGCCATCGAATTGCCCAACGCCCTGTAACGCGGCCCGTCATCGGGATGCGGTTTGCCGTTATAGGGCACATACGTCCAACCATCCGGAAAACCCTGCAGGCGCTCGCATTCCACCGGCGTCAGACGGCGCACGCTGCCGTCACCGGGGAACAGGCTTTGCCTTTCGCCGTTGGACAACAGCGCGCCGCTCACCTCGTCGCCTACCAGTGCGCCCTTGCCGCCGCCTCTCTTCCCGCCGCGTACGCGCAGCGTCGATGCACGCCCGCCTATGAGCAGGCCTCCGCTCCGGATGGATCGGCTGTTGCGGAAACATCTGTTCGGATCGGAGGAGTCCAAGGCCGGGAGCACGTTGGATACGTTCGGCGTGGACAAGTAATGTGCGTCCTTGGCCATATGCGCGGTCAGGGTGGGTGCCATGTCCTCGCACACCTCGGCGTTGTAGCCCGTATCCGCAGAACAGTAGACGGCAGGAGCATGGTCAGTCTTGACGGTAGGCGACTGCTCTGCCTCGTAGCCTATGCCTTCGGCTTTCGCCACGACGCTGTAGAAGCCTGCGCTTCGAGCGCCCTTCTGAGCGCGTCGGGCAAGGGCTTGCCTCTTCTTGCCGCCCGTTTCAATATCCCACTGCAGGCTTTCGGGCTCAAAAAGTACTTCCGCGCCACGCATGGTTCCAAGACTTCCGACAAGGAACACACGGCGGCGTCGCTGGGCCACTCCGAAATACTGCGCGTCCAGTACGCGCCATGCCAGACCATACCCGAGGCCATCCATCTCGGCGAGAAGCTGTCGGTAAGCCCCCCCTCCCTCGCTTGTGAGCGCTCCCGGGACGTTCTCCCAGACAAACCATTCCGGACGGAGGCAACGTACCGCGCGAACATACTCGAACATGAGCCCACTGGCCCCTTTGAGCCCCTCCCGTCTGCCGGCAAGGCTGAAGGACTGGCAGGGGCTTCCCCCGACCACAACGTCAACTGCTCCACATCCATGTTTGCTCCAATTCACCTTCGTGACATCACCCAAATCCGGCACATCCGGATACCGCTCGGCCAGCACCGCCTTGCAGAACGGGTCAATCTCGCTGAACACCACCGGTTCGAAACCCAACGGTCTCCAAGCCGCCGACGCCGCCTCGATACCAGAAAACAGGCTGACATATCTCAAAGCCCTAGAATTCAGGTTCACCGGAATCACCCCCGAACTCGTCCTGCTGCGCCACCGCTCCCCACGGGTCGGGCTCGCTGCCCACCGGGGCCGTGGGATCATGCGGCATGTAATTGGCCTGGCTGTTCTGCTGTGCGTTGTTCCACGGGGCAGGCTGGCCGGAGCCGTCCTGGTAGGCGTCCCCATTGCCTTGCCCCGGCCAGTTGCCGCCGTTGTTGTGGTTTGCTTTGGTGACCTGTGTGGTGGCATAGCGAAGGGACGGTCCGATCTCGTCGACCGTCATCTCCACCACCGTGCGGTTGCTCCCGTCATTGGCGGTGTACGAACGCTGCTGCAAACGGCCCTGCGCAATCACGCGCATGCCCTTGGAAAGCGACGACGCACAATGATCCGCCATATCCCGCCACGCCGAACAACGCATAAAGAGGGCGTTGCCGTCCTCCCACTGGTTCGTCTGACGATTGAACGTACGCGGCGTCGAAGCAATCGTGAAACTCGCCACCGATGCCCCGCTGCCGATCGTGCGCAGCTCCGGGTCGGCGGTCAGGTTGCCGACGATCGTGATAACCGTATCTCCTGCCGACATGTCACTCCTTCCCTTCCTTGTGCAGTTCCAGATACCTTCTCGCGGCTTCTTGTACCACACCGCTTTCAAACGCCTCCAAGGTGAACACGACCCTGTCGAGCAGCTCGTCCACGTCTTCCGGCCAGTAGAGCTCGCTCCTGAAGCGCTTGGAGGTGTGGAGTTCGGCATTCCTGACCTCGTCCGAAGTGATCAGCTCCATCTCAGCTCCCTTCGCGGTATCCACCGGCACATCGCCGTCACCTTCCTGCCGATACGGTCGATGCGGATGTCCTTGTCGGCCGGTTGCAGAAACACATACGGGTAATCCTCACGACTATTGAGTTCACTGATCGTCGAATGCACTTCGTCGACAATCGACCTTTCCGCCTTGATCAGCCCGTCGGCAGTCAACGGCCACACGCACGGTATGGCATCACGAAAACTCACACCCATCAGACACGCTCCTCAGTCGGGAAAGTCTCGGTACGAGCCTGCAAATCACTGGCGAGATACCCACCTTTCTGCCCCGGCTTCTCCACCCGAAACAAGTCCCCGTAATGCTCGCGGAACAACTTCTTCGTCCGATAAGGCGTACGTCTCATCGCCTCGTCCTCTGGAAGAAACTCGAACGGCGTATTCACAACCACTTTCAAGACTCTCCGCCTCCTTCGTAGACGGTCAGCCATGTCAAAGGTGCCAACATCACAGCCGTCAGAAAAGCCAACAGGTTAGCCAGCGGATACCCGCACGCTTGGTGCGTAAGCATCCACCCCCACGCCACGACTTCGACGACCACGACGACACCGGTCGCGAGCGCAAGTTTTGTTTTCCGTGTCATTGGGCGTCCTTGTTTTCGCTGGTGTCTGGTTTGTCTTTTGTTGGCGGTTCGACGTACGGTTTATCGCCAGCGAATCGTATGGGCACGATGAGGCCGTCAACTTGGTGTTCATTCTGTCCGCAGCACCACCATGGTCCGGTGGAAGGTTTTGCCGTGCTGGGGCGCATGATGAGCGGCTCGGTCTTGTATGCGCGGACGAGTTCGGCTGTGTCGTTGAGGAATCTGGGGTTGAAAGCAATGTTGTCGATGACGGGTGGGTTGTCTGGAAGTTTGAACAGGTGGGCCATTTCGGGGAACCTGCTGCTGGTCTCGTCTGGTTTCCGCCATCGTTCCGGGTCCATGAGATCCCAGCTGGAGCGTGCGGTGCAGACCCGAGTCCATGCCGCGAGATTGCCTTCGAAATCGAATTTTTCGTTGGGTGCGCCGATGCTGTCTGGCATGAGCAGATCGATCCAGCTGCCGTCAGGAATGTCAAGCCCTTCGAGGTCGTAGCGCACGCCGATGAAATGGTTAGACCAGTATGCGAAGCGTTTGCCATCGTATTGGATTCGGCAGAGTGCTGGCCTGTTCGTCATCTCCGAGGAATACCGGGTGAGGATTTGTGCCTGTCTTTTGGTGATGTAAACGTTCTTCTCGCTGCTCATGCCGCCAGCTCCTTCGTGCTTGCCAATGCTTCGAATTTCTGATCTGAAAGTTTCCGGTAGATCAGGGCAAGGCCCTTGCCGGTGATGAGGATCTTGGGAGCGAATGCGAACACGCTGCCGTCCCTGTGGCTGCCGCGGCTCGCATACGCCTTGGTGGTCAGATGACCTTCGTCGATATGCTTCTGCGCGGGCTTGAGATCGCCGTTCGCGGTCCTGAAAACCCACTTCCACTCACGCAGCAATTGGAAAAGCCTCGTCTGCCCGAGCTGGAATCCCGCACCTGCCAGCAGTTTCGCCGCGTCGCCAACGCTGTACGTCTGTCCCTTCGTTACCAGGTCGTCCGCGAGCGCCGCTTTCGGTTCGAGTTCCTTTACTTTCGCCTCGGCGACCTCACGGCCTTGCTTAGCGTCGGCGTAGTTGCCGATGAGTTTCATGAGATTCTCGGGCTCAGAGAGCAGCTTGTCCACATCGACCTGCTTGCCATAACCGCCGGTCTTGCGGATAGTGGGGAGTACTTCGCCGGTAACCCATATGCGGAATCGTTTCGCTTCGGGCTTTCGGCTGCGCATGATAATCGCGTAGACACCGGACTCGTTAACGATGGCCATATTCTGCTTGCCACCAAGGGTGTCAATAATAGTGTGACCCTTTTCGTTCGGTTCAAGGCGGTCGGCGACCATGTTGGAACTCTTCATGCCAAGGGCTTTGCAGATGTCGGCGAGTACGAACCACGTCTCTCCCAACGAGGTCGTCCTCGTCCTGATGGTTTGCCCTTCGAAGTCGAAGGGCTGTATACTTGTAGCAGACATTAGGTTTATCCTTTCTATTTGTCTGCGCCGCAGGTTCCAGCTGCGGCGTTTTTATTTACCGGTTAGAATCTCGTGTATGGGATCATTCGAATGGCTAAGCATCGCCGGCAGCGTCGGCGGCATCATCGGAGGGCTTGGCAGCATCGCCGGCATTGTCGCCCTGTTCCAGACGCATTCGTCCAACAAGCTCGCGGAGCAGGCCAACGCCACGGCAAAGGAAGCCAACAGGATCGCCGGAGACTCGAAGACGCTTGCCGGTAAGGCCAACGATCTTGCATCCAAGGCGAACAAGATAAGTACAGACGCGAACGCGATCAGCCAAAGGGCGCTTTCCGTCACCGACGACCAGACGGTCTATAACTGGCGCGTCGAGTTTGACGGCGAAAGGTCGGCCGTCTACATCGTGAACGATTGCGGCCATTCGGCACGAGACGTTGCCGTGTTCATCCGCCAGAAGGACGAGACCGTTGCCGAGGGCAGGTTCGATGAAGTACCCGCCTTTGGTGAGGCTGAACTCGGCTGCAAGCTCCTCGCGGAGCAGATTAGAAAAAGCCAGGCCTCCATCGACAGAATCGATTCCAGCAACCTCGGTGTCCTCTTCCTTGGTACCGGGAGCACTCAAGCCATCATCCATATCGTCTACACCACCGAGCTCGGCAACAGACGAAACAACGAAATCAAGAAGAGCTTCACCCACGGCGAGCGCCATTGAATCGGCTTTATCGGACATTCTCACTCCTTTTTGCGAGCGCCTAAGCAGCAAGACGCTGCTCGTCCTTTGCGGAAGCCAGCAACTCTGCTGCCCCTTCCATTTCGAAAGTCTTTGCGATTTTGTCTATATCCTCAATGCTCCATACGCGATGTCCGTTGATGTGCTTGCTGATATAGTCGAAGCCGATACCTGTTTGAGCGGAGAGCTGCTGTTGGCTCATACCTCTGCGCGTTAGATTCACGCGAATTGCCTGATTGATTGATTTTGTAAGACTCGTCATACCCTCTCCTTTATAACTATAGTTATAAATCATTTGGTTTTTCAGCCAAATTCTTAGCTTGATTCCTAAGATTAATATAACTAGAGTTATAATTCAATCGCAACACGCCGAAGTTTTATTCGTTTCGGCCTTGCTATTTATTCTTATAGTTATAAAATTGTTTGTATGAAAATTAATTCTTTTAGTACTGACGCAAAACTCAACGACTACATGCGGACACGCATGAGGGCCATCGGCGTGACGCAAGCCGATATGGCAAAGGCGTGCGGGAAAACACAGGCGTACATCTCAAAGCACCTTGACGGGCAAACATCTTGGCGTCTTGATGACATCGAGTCCTTGGCTGGGCTTTTCGGATTCGCCGAAGGCGTTACCTTTATCGACACTGCCACAAATTATGTTCCGCGCAATAGCCGCTTGAACTAAAGATGCTACGATGACATCTAGCACCTCCTTTCAGGTGCGTTTGTTCGGGGTCTGCTCGTTCTTGGTCGGAGGGGCAGGCCCCTGCTTCTTTGCGTTCAATCGAACGTTTGTTCGAATAACAATAATTATACCGCGTTTCCGATGTGAAACAAATCATATTCGCCAAGTCTTATACAATTGACTAAACATTGTCGTTTAAGGAGTCGAAATGAAAAAGAGAAGAATAACCGCATTGCTGTTGGCGAGCGCCATGCTCCTGTCCCTGGGAGCCTGCGGGAGCCAGCCCTCCGGTGACGCGCCGCACAAGCAGCCCACCGTAGGGAAAC
Source organism: Bifidobacterium sp. ESL0745 (assembly GCF_029433335.1). Lineage (NCBI taxonomy): Bacteria > Bacillati > Actinomycetota > Actinomycetes > Bifidobacteriales > Bifidobacteriaceae > Bifidobacterium > Bifidobacterium sp. ESL0745. The sequence continues at coordinate 1,577,433 of NZ_JAQTHX010000001.1, read as the reverse complement.
AGGCTCAGGAACCCAAGAAAAGCAGCAGGGGCAACATCGTCAAGCACATAGGCGAGGAGGCCGGCATTTCCGGGAAAGACGGGAAGGACGTGGCGGATTGGACGGTCACGAACATCGTCATCGGCCCGCAGTGCGACGGGCCGAACAAGGAGAACCCGCAGGCCGGCCATTTTGTCGAGCTTGACATCAACGCCGTAACGACAGCCGATTTCGACCCCAACAAGCTGGGGTCGCTCAGCGTCGGGGAACCCTATATGTGGAAATACATCCAGAAAGACGGAACGCAATGGAACGGAATGCCCGGCAGCACGGCGGCGGAATCCTGCATGGCCGACACCGAGAAACTCCCCTCTACCATCAACAAGGGCATCAAAGCCCACGGAAAGGTGGTCTTCGATCTGCCATCGACCGACGGCACGCTTGTCTACACCCAGGGAGGATCGCTCGGCTGGGAGTATCCGCTCGGCAAGTGATCCGATAATAAAAAATTTTGCCCCGCACGACGTGCAACCGTGCGGGGCAAAACCGTATCTAATCCCGTTTCCTTGGCCGTCCGCCATGTCCGGGGCGGTTGGCGTTCCATTCGTCTATGGTGTCGGCTCTCCAGCCGCGCGTGCGGCCTATCCACGCGTCAGGTTCGGGCAGGTTGAGCTTGGCCACGGTTGCCGTGGCCACACTCAGCCGGTCGGCCACTTCCGTGAGGCTGAGGTAGCGTTCCGCCATCACTGCTTCTTTGTGAGCGCGAGGTCGAGCGCAAGCACGCCGGCCGCCAGACCGAACAGGCCGCCGGCCCACGGCACGCTGCCGAACGTGAGGCCGAGGCCGACGACGCCGCTGGCGAGCGCCAGCCATCCTTTTGTCTTTCTTTGGTTCATGTTTCCCATGGTACCCGTTGTAGGATTGGTGTGGGCCGGGTTCCGGATTCTAGGTCTATCCGGAACCCGCCTTTTTATTTCTGGTGCGTGATGTCGTGCAGGAGCACCATCACCGCGCAGGCCGCTGTTATCAACGAACCTATGGCCTGTATCCAATCCGTGGGTTTCATGTCCACCTCCTTTCCTTGCTGACACTTATTATTCTAGCACAGCTAGATAATTAATCAAGCCGGAACAAAGAAAAACAAAAACCTTCACAATTCGCCGCCGATGTGCCAGTCGGGCCGACGACGCTTTTTGCACGCAGGGATACATTTGGGATACATGCCGGGTCTGCTGGAACGCCTTTCACAAACAAAAAATCCGCAGAACCTTGCGATTCTGCGGATTTCATCGGTGCCCCCACGGGGATTCGAACCCCGGACACGCTGATTAAGAGTCAGCTGCTCTAACCAGCTGAGCTATAGGGGCGCTGGTCTAAAACTACAAGAGCCAAGAGAACAGTATACATACGCTGTGGAAATTGCGCAAGGCGGTGTGTCGAGCTTGGCTGCGTGGTGATAGGTACTTGCAGATTTTGAGAAATCGGTGTCGTACGAGTTTTCTCGTCACCAAGAATCTCTATCATTGACCCCATAGTGATTGATGCCTGAGGCGGGAGACGATGTGACAGGTGAGCAACGGCCGGGTGCACAAGCTCCGCGGAACAAAAAGCCGAAGGACAAGCCTGCGGTGCCAGCCAAGGGTGCCAAGGCTGCAAAGACGGTAAAAGGCAAGCTTGATCCGCCACCTAAACCGCCGATCGGTACCGAGAACAATTCGAAGAATGGTTCAGCGGCGCCTGTGAAGGGTACTAAGGCGCGTTCGGCGGCAAAAGCTGAAAAGACGCCAAAAGACGGACGTAAATCGCCTCCTGTGCCGCCGGCCAATACCAGGGGCAATTCAAAGAATGGTCCCGTGGCGTCTGCGTCGGACAGGAAGAATGCAAAGAGCAAGTCGGAAGCTCATGTCGCGGCTGGGAATGATTCAAGGGGCAAGCCAAAGGCCCCCGCGGCGGTAAGGAACGATGCAAAAGACAAGTTGAATGTGTCTGCGTTGGCCGAAAACATGCTGAAGGTCGTTCGTGTCTGCCTGCATTGGCTGGGCAAGGCCCTGCTTGTTGCGGCGCGAGGCTTCGGTCGCGTTGCACGACGTTGTTTCGATTCTATCCGCGATTTTCTGGGATTTGGCCAGGCTAAAGCTCCGATCGGATCAGACGGGTCCGCAGATATAGGCGGCTCATCGCAGCGGAAGGCGTCGGTTGGCGCTGAAAGCCATAAAGACGATAACAAATTCGATGATTCCGCGATTTCGCAAGGGTTCATCGGTTCCGTGCTCGGTTCCAAAACCTCCGAAAGCTCCACGCCGAAGGTTTCGGCAGAACAATCGGGCGATACGGCTTCGCGTCCGGTTTCCAAATCCGTCTACCAGGCGCGCCGCATCGCCGCGCTGGTGGTGGCCGTGGTGGTCATCATCGCCATCGTCTTCGGCTGCAGGGCGCTGGCGTCGTCCGCTAACCATCGTGATAATTCCAAGTCGGCGCAAGGCTCGTCGCAGGTTTCCTCGCAATCAAAACAGTCGAAGCAATCGAAATCGAGCAAGTCGAGCGTTAGCAAAAAAGCTAAGCCACCCAAGGCCGATTCTGCGAAAGCGGACCAGCAGAAGACGTTGACCGACCGCGAGCGCACTGACATTCTCGCCAAGGCCCAAACGACGGCTGCCGCCAGCGGCAAGCCGAACCGCCAGTATTCCTATTGCGTGGCCAGCAGGGGCGATGTCGGTGGCAATGATGTATTACAGTCGTTCGAAAACACGGTGTTCCGCACATTGAACGATCAACGTGGCTGGCCTCGCGCCGGCGCGACCTTCGCGTATAGCGCGAATTCCAGCCGTTGCGATTTCACGGTCTACCTTTCGCAGGCCTCGCAGATGAAAACGTTCTCGCCGACCTGCTCCAACAACTACAGCTGCTGCGTGGGCAATGACGTGGTCATCAACATCGACCGGTTCAACGGCGCCACTCCGCAGTTGTTGGCCGCCGGTATGGGCATCGACCGTTACCGCGTGATGGTCATCAACCACGAAACCGGCCATCGCCTCGGCCATTTCGACAACGATCCTTCGTGCCCCGCCCCAGGCGCGCCGGCGCCGCTTATGCAGGAACAGTCGATGAACCTGCGTGGCTGCACGCCCAACGAGTGGCCGACCGATCCCGAGCTGTGGGTGCGATGAGCGGGCGGATTGGTCGCTTCGCACCCACACCTTCTGGTCGCATGCACATCGGCAATGTCTACGCGATGCTGGCTGCGTGGCTTTCCGCATATGCTGGTGGCGGATCAGGCAAAGTACTCCTGCGCATCGAGGACGTCGATGGACCTCGCGCTCTGAAGGACGCCGACAAATGGATCATGGACGATCTGCACTGGCTCGGTCTGGATTGGGACGGCGGGCCGGTTTATCAGTCGCAGCGCACGGATATCTACGAGGAGGCCTTGCATTCGCTGGAATCCATAGATTTGGATACCGTTATCTGCGCAGATATGCACGATTCGGGAGTCGATGGTTCTGAAAGTTTTGACGGTTCCTCAACTTCGTCGGATGGCTATGATTCGTTGTCTGGCAAAACGGTTCAAGGTGGCATTAAGCGTCGGCGTGCCGGGGGAAGTGCATTATCGTCAAACGGCTCGTTGCCATTCGCTGATTTCCCGCTGGTCTATCCCTGTTTTTGCTCGCGTGCCGACTTGCGTGTTGCTTCGGCACCGCAGGAGGGCGATCGGTTCCTGATCTATCCGGGAACATGCCGGAAACTGTTGGCCGAACACCCCGATGAGGTGCGCTCGCGTTTGGAAGCAGGAGCCCGGCATTCGTTACGTATAGCAGTGCCGCCGGAAGGTGCGCCCGAAAGTATCGTCACATTTGATGACCGGATATTCGGCAGACAACGTTTCGATTTGCCGCGAGAAGTCGGCGATACCGTGATTCGCCGCTCCGACGGCATCTTCTCCTACCAGCTTGCGGTGGTGGTCGATGACCTGCTGATGGGCGTCAACGACATCGTTCGCGGCCGTGATCTCCTGCGTTCCACGGCGCTGCAGATTTGGATTAGGCGTGCCTTGATCGCTTCTGGTTTTGCCGCGAAATACGGGGTCGGCACCAGTAATGATCTCATCGGGACGGATAATCGATATGAAGGTAATCGTAACACTTTAAGAACGAATGATTGCCAGCCGATAGATAACCGTAATTGTCCAAAATCGGATAATGTTCGACGCATAGATAATCGTAATCTATCGAGATTGAATAATTCCCCGACTTGTCAGGTCAATGAAACTGCGGAATATCCCGCTTACATGCACCTGCCGTTGATCGACGACCCGACCGGGACGCGTTTGGCCAAGCGCAAACATTCGCTTGATATCGGCACCTTGCGTGCGGACGGGGTCAAGCCGGAGCAGATCATCGGCTATTGTGCGTGGCTGCTTGGCGTTCGTCAATCGCACAATGTCCACATGCCGGACGCTTCCAAGCCGATTGCGATGAGTGCGCAGGAAGCCTTGCAATGCTTTACTTTTGACGCGATTCGTGCCGACAAATCCGACCGTATTCTTCACCCCGATTGGACCAGTGAATTTGACAGGCGCAAAAACGAACGTGTAGCGTAAGCAGCAATAATTAAACACTACAAACCGATGAAGCGGGGAAGTAGACGGAAACGCGCGATGAGCGAGCCTGGGATGGTGAGAGCCGGGACGAGATGCGAACCGTTGAGTGGGCCGCTGAGGGCGCACCGATTGGCTGGATTTTCCGGTCATGAGGCTGCGACGTAAGGCATACGTCAGTTGCCGGAAACGTGTTGGCGTTTCATAAGGGCACGGGAAACCGTGAACCAAGGTGGCACCGCGGGCATATATTCGCTCGTCCTTGGCTGTAATTGACAGCTGGGACGGGCTTTTTTAGTCCCAAAATGAGGCGAAGGCCTCCGGGAGGTGCCCATGATGACCATGAGTGCGGATGCTACGGTGGGCTCGAACGGCAATGCTGCCGTGCGAGGCGCTGCGGACGAAAAGCGGTACGCGGGCATTCGGCCGACGCTTGACGAAGTGCGCGAATTGGCGAAAACCGGTCAATACCGTCGTATCCCGGTGATGCGCGAACTGCTTGCCGATCGCCTGACCGCCATCGAGGCCATGCGCCGGGTGCGTGCCGCTTCCAATCATTGCTTCCTGCTGGAAAGCGCCGAGGCCGACCAGCGCATGGGTCGCTACAGCTTCCTCGGATTCGCGCCGACGCTGGAACTGACCTGCAAGGCCGGCGATTTGAGAATCAAGCGCGTCGCCCCCGCCGGCTCGGACGCCGATGACGTTGTGGTCGAGCACAAGCGCGTCGATCATCCCAGCGACGCGATCCGCAAGGTACTCGCCCAATATTCCAGCCCTCGGTTTGAAGGGTTCCCGCCGTTCGCCGGCGGTTTGGTCGGCTACTTCTCCTTCGGTTATTTCGCCTACGCCGAGCCGACATTGCGGCAGGCGACCCGCGACCCCAAGGCGTTGCCCGACGTCGACCTGATGCTGTTCGACCAGCTCATTTCCTTCGATTCCTACCGCCAGCGCCTGCAGCTCATCGCCGGCGTCGACACCAACGATGTGGACGCCTCCTACGAGCGCGCGGTTACGCAAATCGAGCAAATGCAACAGATTCTCGAGAACGGCAAGCGTTACGATTTCAAGCCGCTGGAACTTGACGGACCACTGCAGCTGACGCTCAATCGTGAACAATACGGCAAGATGATTGAGAAGGCCAAGGAACATATCTATGCCGGCGACATCTTCCAGGTCGTGCTCTCCAACCCCAGCGTGGCTTCGGCTTCCGGCAGCCTTTTCGACGCCTACAGGCTTATGCGTGCCGAAAACCCGAGCCCCTACATGGTCTTCATGTCCAGCGACGACATCGAAATCGCCGCCGCCTCGCCCGAGACGTTGGTGCGCCTCGAAGATGGCAAGCTGCTGACCTACCCGCTCGCTGGAACCCGTCCGCGCGGCGCGACGCCGGAAGAGGACAAGCTGATCGAGCAGGACCTGCTGAGCGACGAAAAGGAACTGGCCGAGCACAACATGCTGGTCGATCTCGGGCGCAACGACATCGGCCGCGTCTCCAAACTCGGCAGCGTTGAAGTCGAGCGGCTGCACGATATCCTGCGGTTCTCACATGTCATGCATATCGGTTCCACGGTCGCCGGTCAACTTGCCGACGGCAAGGACGCGCTGGATGTCATCGATGCGGTGCTTCCGGCCGGAACGCTTTCCGGAGCGCCGAAAATCCGCGCCTGCCAGATCATCGCGGAACTCGAGGATTCCCCGCGCGACATCTACGGTGGGGCCATCGGCTACCTCGACTTTTCCGGCAACCTCGACACCTGCATCGGCATCCGTCTGGCCTTCAAGCACAACGGCAAGGTCTGCGTGCAATCCGGCGCGGGCATCGTCGCCGATTCCAACCCCGACAAGGAATTCGAGGAATGCCGCAATAAGGCGCTCGCCGTCGTGGACGCCATCAATCAAGCGAACGGAGGCATCGCATGATCACCATCAATGAAGCCAGCACGGTCGTTCAAATCAACGAAATCGACGCAAGCTGCCGTTTCGAGGGCAGCAACGCAATCTCTGGAGGCATCGCATGATCACCATCGTCGACAACTACGACAGCTTCTCCTACAATCTTTACCAGCTCATCGGTTCCATCGAGCCGGACGTCAACGTGGTGCGTAACGACGACCTCGACGTCGCCGGTCTCGCCGCGCTGGGTTCCGACGGCATCGTCCTTTCGCCGGGTCCGGGCAAGCCTGTGGACGCCGGAATCTGCGAGGATGTGGTGCATAAGCTTTCCGGGACGGTGCCGATTCTGGGCGTCTGCCTCGGCCATCAGGCCATCTGCGAGGCGCTGGGCGGCAAGGTCGTTCCCGCCGCCGAACTCATGCACGGCAAGGCCTCGCCGGTCGAACTTGACAACGACTGCCCGCTTTTCGCCGGCATGCCCTCGCGGATTCAGGCTGCGCGGTACCACTCGCTTGAGGCCGACAAGGCGACGTTGCCGGATACGTTGCGCGTCGTCGCCCGAACCGATGGAACCGACGAAATTATGGCCGTGGCTCACGCCGCCGACCCGACGTTCGGCGTCCAATTCCATCCAGAAAGCATCTTGACCCCGCTCGGCGGGCAGATTCTCAAGAATTTCATCGGTGTTGTCGAAAGGTTCGGCAATTGAGCATAGATCTTTGAATTTTATTATCAAGTAATTATCAAATCGAAACAAAAATTATTAACCAATCAATCAAAGGAAATCACAATGATCAGTGAAGCAATCGTCAAAATCGTCAACAAGCACGACCTCACCTACGACGAGGCCTATCAGGCGATGAAGGAAATCATGGGCGGCAAATCGACGCCGACCCAGAACGCGGCCTTCCTCGCGGCGCTTTCCACCAAGTCGACCAAGGCCGAGACCATCGATGAGATCGCAGGCTGTGCGGCGGCCATGCGTGAACTGGCCACCCCTGTACCACACCCCGGCATCGAGACGATCGATATCGTCGGCACCGGCGGTGACGGCGCCAACACCTTCAACATCTCCACCACCGCGGCACTGATTTCGGCGGCCGCCGGCGCCAAGGTGACCAAGCATGGCAACCGCGCAGCCAGCTCGCAGTGTGGCACCGCCGACTGCCTCGAAGCCCTCGGCGCAAACATCTCGCTGTCGCCGGAAGAAGCGGTCGACCTGCTCGATAAGGACAACTTCACCTTCCTCTTCGCCCAGCGTTACCACACCGCGATGCGCTACGTCGGCCCGATCCGCAAGGAACTCGGTTTCCGCACCGTCTTCAACATTCTCGGGCCGCTCACCAACCCCGCGCGTCCCGAGTACTTCCTGCTCGGCGTCTATGACGAGTACCTCGTGGAACCCATCGCTCACGTGCTCGAGAGCCTCGGCGTCAAGCGCGCGCTGGTGGTCTACGGCCGCGACAAGATGGACGAGGTCTCGCTTTCCGCCGAAACCGCGGCCTGTGAGCTGCGCGACGGCGAATACCATCCGATGACGTTGACGCCGGAAGAGTTCGGCCTGACCCGTTGCCAGAAGAGCGACCTGCTCGGCGCCACCCCGCCACAGAACGCTGAGATTACCCGCGCCATCCTGAGTGGCAAGGAGAAAGGTCCGAAGCTCGAAGCCGCGCTGTTCAACGCCGCTTGCGCGCTGTATGTTTGCGGCGTCGCCTCGTCCATCGGGCAAGGCGTGGAAATCGCCCGCAAGCAGATCGACTCCGGTGCCGCGATGAAGACGCTCGACACCTTCGTCGCCGGTTCGCAGGCGTTCGCCAAGGCTGACGCTGATAAATAAGGACTGAAACGTGGCCGGAAGTTCACGAACTTGTCGTTTGTAGCTGACATTGCTTCGTGCGTTCGTGAACTTCCTGCCGCTGATAGTGACGATAAAAGTTGAAATGGCAACGGATTCCAAACGAATTGCTCGATGTAATGCAGTGGTTTGCGGATGTATGACCGTTGAAATCAACGAGAGGAAAGTGCAAAGGTAATGGCTGATTCCGAAAATATCCTGCAGCGCATCGCCGCCAAGACCTGCGAGCGTGTGTCCGAAGAAAAGGCGCAAACCACGCAGAGCAAGGTCGAGGCTTTGGCTCGCGAAGAGGCCTCGCGAAAGGTCGCGGCAGGGGAGAACGGCGATGCGGCATTCCCGTTCGAGCGCGCGCTGAAGGCTCCTGGCATGAGCTTCATTTGTGAGCTCAAGAAGGCCTCTCCCAGCAAAGGCATCATCGCGCAGGACTATCCCTACCTCGACATCGCCCGTGACTACGAAAAGGCCGGAGCGGCGGCCATCAGCTGCCTGACCGAGCCGACGTGGTTCAAGGGCTCCGACGAGCACTTGCGCCAGGTCGCGGCGGCGGTCGACATCCCGGTGCTGCGCAAGGATTTCATCGTCGACGAATACATGATCTATCAGGCCCGTGCCTGTGGTGCCTCGGCCGTGCTGCTGATTTGCTCGATTCTGGATGATCAGCAGCTCGCGGACTACACCGCGCTCGCGCACGAGCTTGGCATGAGTGCTTTGGTGGAGGCCTACCAGCCCGACGAGGTGCCGCGTGCGATCGCCGCCGGCGCCCGCGTGGTCGGCGTCAACAACCGCGACCTGCGCACTTTCGACGTCGACTTCGACCACAGCATCAAGCTGCGCCCCACCGTCGGCCCGGATCGTGTTTTCGTTTCGGAGTCCGGCGTGGCCACTCGTGCCGACGTCGCCGAACTCGAGGCTGCCGGCGTCGACGCGGTGCTCATCGGCGAAACGCTGATGCGTTCTCTCGACAAGACCGCAGCGCTCGCCGAGCTTCGCGGAGATCCGGCCAGCAGCGCTGCCGCGGCTGAAAAGTAGGAGGCGACATGATGAATAATCCGACAGCAACCATTGAAACGGCACTTACCGGTTTTCGTGCTGGTCGTAGCGCTGGTAGTTCGCTCAGCTGTGAGTTATTCGTGGCAGAGAACCAGAGGTAACGCGATGAGTAATTCGGTATCCTCGGCCCGAGCCGCGTCTTCGGAATCGTCCGATAATCGTGTGCCATTTGAAGATGACGCCATTGTTTCCGATGCCATTTCGGACAATGCGTTTTCGGCCAATGACACTGCAAATGCGGATGCCACAAACGTTTATAAAGTCAAGCTTTGCGGGCTGAAACGTGAGCAGGATATGGACGCTGCCTTGGCGGCCGGTACCGATGCCGTCGGATTCATCATAGATTTTCCGAAATCTCACCGCTCGATAACGCCAGAGCGTGTGGCCGAACTGGTTCGATATATGAAGGCCCAGGCCCGTGAAACCGGTGTGAACCCGCCGACTGCGGTAGGCGTGTTTGTTGACGAGCCAGCCGAGCGTGTGGCCGCGATTGCAAACGACGCCGATCTCGACGTGGTTCAGCTTCATGGGCACGAGGACGAGGATTATCTCGCCGAATTGCGCGAGCTTTCGACACTGCCGATCATGCAGGCGTTCAAGGTGCGCGAGGCATTGGATGTGGCTTGTGCCGTCGAATCGTCGGCCGATATGGTGCTGCTTGACGCCGGTGCGGGCGACGGAAAAACTTTTGACTGGTCACTCGTTCGTGATGTCAATCGTCCATTCATGCTGGCCGGCGGTCTCACCTCGGACAATGTGGCCGAAGCCATCCGCGCAACGCACCCGTTCGGCGTCGATATGAGTTCGGGTGTCGAAACCGACCGGCTCAAGGACCCGGCCAAGATGTTTGCTGCCGTCAAAGCCGTTCGAGACGTTTCAAACATTTTGTGATAATAAAACTTAAAATTTAAAACCAACTGTTATATAAAAGGAGCAATCTCATGACCAATTCGCCCAATTCAAAGGGGCGCTTCGGCATCCACGGGGGTCAGTACATCCCGGAGACGCTGATGGGCGCTGTCAACGAGCTGGAGGAGGCCTACAATCATTACAAAAATGATCCCGACTTCCTCGCCGAACTCGACGACCTCGAGAAGAAGTACGCCGGTCGTCCGTCGCTGTTGTATTACGCAGACAATATGACCAAGGACCTTGGCGGCGCGAAGGTGTACCTCAAGCGCGAGGACCTGAACCATACTGGTGCGCACAAGATCAACAACGTGCTCGGCCAGGCGCTGCTCGCCAAGCGCATGGGCAAGACCCGCCTCATCGCCGAAACTGGCGCGGGCCAGCACGGCGTGGCCACGGCCACCGTCGCGGCGCTTTTCGGCATGGAATGCGTGGTCTACATGGGCCAGGTCGATATGGAACGCCAGGCGCTGAACGTCTACCGCATGCGTCTCTTGGGCGCGGAAGTGCGCGGCGTCACCAGCGGCACTGGAACGCTTAAGGACGCGGTTTCCGAGACCTTCCGTGAATGGACGCGCCGCATTTCCGACACCCATTACTGCCTCGGTTCGTGCATGGGCCCGCACCCCTTCCCGACGATGGTGCGCGACTTCCAGTCCGTCATCTCCAAGGAAGCCCGCGAGCAGATTCTCGCCGACGAAGGCAAGCTTCCGGCCGCCGTGATCGCGTGCGTCGGCGGCGGTTCCAACGCCATCGGCAGCTTCTACAACTTCATCAACGACAAGGACGTGCAACTCATCGGCTGCGAGGCGGCCGGCCGCGGCATCGATACCAAGGAGACGGCGGCGACCATGAACACCGGCTCGCTCGGCATCTTCCATGGCATGAAGAGCTACTTCTGCCAGAACGAATACGGCCAGATCGCGCCGGTCTACACCATTTCCGCCGGTCTTGACTACCCGGGCGTCGGCCCGGAGCACGCGGCGCTGAAGGATTCCGGACGCGCCCAATACGTCGCCATCACCGACGACGAGGCGGTCGACGCCTTCGAATACCTGAGCCGCACCGAGGGCATCATTCCGGCCATCGAAAGCGCGCACGCCGTGGCCTACGCCATGAAACTCGCGCCGACGCTTTCACGCGACCAAAGTATCATCGTCACCCTTTCCGGGCGCGGCGACAAGGACGTGGCGGCCATCGCCCGCTACCGTGGGGAGGATCTTCATGACTGAGACAACAACCAAGGTTAACGGTGCGAATGGCGCGGCCGGTGCGTTTGTGGCGACCGGTGTGAATGGCGCGGCCGGTACAAAAGATGCGGCCAATGGAAACAGGCGGAATGGCGAAAACGTTGTGAAAGGATGCAACTGATATGACTGAAACCACGAATATTGCTGGCGCGACTGGCAACCAGCGGCCGCAACAAAACATGGAAGCCAGCGCTGTCAATGCCGGTGATACGTCGCGTCGGCAGAGTGTCGGCACTCGCCGTTCCCGTATTTTGGAAGCGTTCACCGCTCCGGACGGCAGTCGTCGCAAGGCCTTCATCCCGTTTGTCACCGTCGGCGATCCCTCGATTGCTCTGACCGAAAAGCTGGTTCCGGCCATGATTGACGCCGGTGCCGACCTGATCGAGCTGGGTGTTCCCTTCTCCGACCCGACCGCTGAGGGGCCGGTCATCCAGGAAGCCAGCAACCGCGCGCTCGCCGCCGGCACCACCACCGATGATGCCTTCGCACTGGTCGAGCGTCTACGTAACGACCACAAAATCGAGACGCCGATGGTCTTCATGACCTACGCCAACGTGCTCTATTCCTACGGCCTCGAGCGTTTCGCGCATCGCGCCGCGGAAGTCGGGCTCGACGGCGTGATCCTGCCGGACGTGCCACACGAGGAAAAGCCGGAGTTCGACGAGCCGTTGGACGCCGAGGGACTTGATCTGGTCAGCCTCATCGCCCCGACCTCGCACGAGCGCATCCACAGCATCGCCTCGGACGCCAAAGGCTTCATTTATTGTGTGAGCTCTTTGGGTGTTACCGGCGTTCGCAAGGAAATCACCAGCGACGTCAAGGGAATGGTGCGCGAGGTGCGTGCCGTCACCGACGTGCCCGCCGCCATCGGTTTCGGCATCTCCACTCCCGAACAGGCCGCCACCATGGCCGCCGATTCGGACGGCGCCATCGTCGGTTCGGCTATCGTGAACATGGTCGGCAAATATGGCGAGGACGCGGTGCCCTACGTCACCGATTACGTCCGCTCGTTGGCCGGCGCGGTTCACGGCCTGAACTGATTAATCATTAGTAATAAGGAATCACGGGCACATTCGTCATTTCGACGCTGTGCCCGTATTTTGCTGCTGATCAACAGCACTTGATTCGTGCTTAAAGTCCGTTTTCCAGCTCCAAGTTCTTAAGGTTGCCGATGCCGCGATTTACTGCTGGTAAATGGCACTTGGCGATTGCTGAAAGTCCGTTTCCCAGCAGTAAGTTTTTAAAGTTGCTGTTTCCTTTACATTTTGATACACGTTGGTGCTGGAAAACGGCACTTGATTCGTGTCCAGAGTCCATTTCCCAGCAGTAGTGCCGGTTGGTGCTGGGAGACTGCATCTGGTGGTCGCTAAGAGTCCGTTTCCCAGCACTGAGATGCGGCCGACGTGAATCATCCGTTTCGGCGGCATCGTAATTTAATTTTCATTTATTTCTGCATGATGACATGGGCGTGCATAATATGGAGTCGGTAAATCGAGTGGGAAGCGGGGAATGATGACTGCTTATATGGATCACAAGAATCTCGCCAACGAGGTCATCGACGAGGCGCGAATCCAGGAAATCACGGACGGCGTGCATCGCGTGCTTGACGACATCGCACAAGCCGAGGCCGCGTCCGGTCGCGAATCTGGGTCGGTGAAACTACTCGCGGCCACCAAAACGCGCGATGTCGGTGAGATCATGGCGGCCATCGACGCCGGCGTTCGCATGATCGGCGAGAACCGTCCGCAGGAAATCTCCGCCAAGGCCGAGGGCCTGATTCGTCAGTGTGCCGGGCGTGGTTTTTCGCTCGGTGCCGCTGTGAACGCTCAAAATGCCGCCGGTTCCGCTGCTGCTCAGGCCGCTCCGAACGGCCACATCCCGTTCCATCTGATCGGCCAGCTGCAATCCAACAAGATCGGCAAGGTGCTGCCTTACGTCGACACCATCGAATCGGTCGGTTCGCTTGAGGAAGCGCAGAAAATCGCGCGTCGCGCCGTCGCCCGCCATATCGTCGTCGGCGTGCTGATGGAGGTCAACGAATCCGGAGAGGTTTCGAAATCCGGCTGCGAGCCCGACGATGCGGTCGACCTCGCCTATCAGATCGCTGCTCTCGAAGGCTTGCAATTGCAAGGTTTGATGACCATCGGTGCCCACGTCGACGACGAAAAGACGATACGCGCCGGCTTTGCCCACCTGCGCGGCACCCGCGATACCATTCTCAACTCCGGCGAGCCCGGAACCGCGCAATGCCGCGAACTTTCGATGGGCATGACCCACGATATGGACTACGCCGTTGCGGAAGGTTCGACCATCGTGCGCGTCGGCACCGCGATTTTCGGCGAGCGTGCGTTCATCTGAGGTTGTGGAATCCGGTGATGGCAAGCGTTTCGATATCTGAATAACTTTCGAAATATGGTAAAACCGCGGTGGTTTTGTAATGGGCTTGTATTGCAATGATTTCGGAGCGTAACGAAAAATAATTCAGCGTGTCAATCAACGTTCAGGGGAAGACGATGAGAGAACAGACCAAAATGAGGGACAGCGCAAGTGGAGGCAAAACCAAGAATAAAACCAATGGCCGCGTGATTCGCGTGCGCGCGGTGGTCACCGGCATGGTGCAAGGCGTCGGCTACCGCTATTTTGCGGTCAACGAGGCGCGGCGCTGTGGCGTGGCCGGCTGGGTGCGCAACTGCCACGACGGCTCGGTTGAGGTTGAAGCGCAAGGTGACCAAACGTTGGTTGCCGCGTTCGTCGAGCGGCTCGGCCACGGCCCGCAATGGGGTCACGTCGACCACGTGGAAACCACGGAAATCCCGCTTTGCGATAACGAAGGTTTCGAATTCCGCGTCCGTCGCGATGCTTTCTGAGGACTGCGTTTTCAGGCTGTGGATAATGGCTTGTGTTTGGCGGTTCAGATTGCAGAGTAGACGGTAAATGCTGTAATGAGCGTCAGCGGCAAGGTGTTGCCGTATTGATTTGCGTCTTTTCCTGCACTAAGTGGGGTTAATGTGCTGGAAAAGACGCATTTAGCGACTCAGATTGCGTTTTTTCCAGCACATATACCGGAGTTAGTGCTGGAAATGACGCATTTGGTTGGGTGTTTTAGGTCTTTTCCAGCACAGGTGGGTCGGTTAGTGCTGGAAATGACGCATGCGCAAGTGTCCACTGCAATTTCTGCTTGGCGGTATTCGGTATTGTTTTTCTGGCTATTTCGGCTTCTCGACGAGCAAAGACAGGGAAGTGGCGTAGGCTGAAGGCATGAGAATCGCACGCTATTCCTATAACGATGTTCCGCACTATGCCTTCGTGCAGACCGACAGCAACGACAAGAAGGATTACCTCGTCGAGCTTGACGGCTATCCCTTCGGCTCCCAGCCGGTGCAGCCCACCGGCGAGCGCCACCTGATCGATGAAGAGGGCATTCGTCTGCTCTCGCCGGTCATTCCTTCCAAGGTTTACGGCCTGGCCAAAAACTACGAGGCTCACGCCGAATTCATGCACAGCAAGGGCCAGTCCGCCGCCGAGCATGCCCCCAGCGAGATGGTCGTTTTCATGAAGCCGTCCACTTCCGTCATCGGCCCGGACGATCCAATTGTCATACCGAGCTATTCCAACGACATGAACTTCGAGCCTGAGGTGGCCGTGGTCATGGGCCGCATTGCCAAAAACGTTTCCGTCGAGAAGGCCATGGATTACGTGCTCGGCTTCACCTGCGTCAACGATGTGACGCTGCGCGATCTGCAGGGCGACGACCCGATGTGGACCCGCGCCAAGGGCTTCGACACCTCCTGCCCGCTCGGCCCGTGGGTCGAAACCGACCTCAACTGGAAGGATGCGAAGATCTCCTTTACCCTGAACGGTGAGGATGTGCCCGCCGCTTCCGGCACCACCGCTGATCTGATTCATTCCATCCCTGAGCAGATTGCCGAGATCTCAAGCTTCGCGACGCTCCTGCCCGGCGACGTCATCATGACCGGCACCCCGAACGCGTACGGCAGTTTGAAGCCGGGCGACGAGGCCATCGTCAACATCGAAGGCATCGGCTCGTTGCGCAACGTGGTGGTCAAGGGCTGAATAGTCGAGTTATCGATATTTGGTTATGTAGGTATATTATGCGTTTTTTCCAGCATTAATTGGGGTTAGTATGCTGGAAAAAGCGTATTTAGCGACGCAGATTGCGTCTTTTCCAGCGCATATGCCGGGGTTGGTGCTGGGAATGACGCATTTGGGTCGTTGTTTCGGTATCCACCAGTATGTCCGGGTGAGCAGTAACGGGAAATGTTCATTTTGGGTAATAGCCATACGACATTCGTATCAAACAGGCCGGTCGGGGGGCGTCGGCCGGTTTGCTGTATGGTCCATCTGATTGATATATTACATATCATGATAACTGTCATCGCCCTCCTGTCTGCTTTGTAAGGTGTTGGGAATCGATACAAATTCCCGTAAATAAATTCGCCGGCATATCGGCTTGTTTATTGGCTTAAAGTGTTGATGGGGGCAACGAACTAGACAAAGAGGTCTAAAAGTTGAGTCGAATGGACTCAAGTTTTGGGAATAGAACTTCTCTGTTTGCGGTTGTACTAAGCAGATATTGAATTATGCCTTGAATTCCAACGATTCACGAAGGAACAGGGCGAACAAACGGAGGAACACATGGAACAACAATTTACGACCATGGCTCAGGAAGCCATCGGAGACGCGATTCAAAGCGCGTCGGCTGCGGGCAATCCGCAGGTTGATACTTTGCATCTGATGGATGCGTTGCTGCGTCAGGAAAACAGCGTGGTCACGGGGCTGATCAGTGCCGCGGGCGGCGACCCGAAGGCGATTGGCGCCGCGGTGCGCAACGCGTTGGTCGCGTTGCCGAGCGCGAGCGGGTCTTCGACCTCGCAGCCGCAGGCGAGTCGCCAGTTGACGGCCGCGTTGGCTCAGGCCGAGAAGGAAATGCAGAAGATGGGTGACGAATACGTCTCCACCGAACATCTGCTCATCGGCATCGCAGCGAGTGCACCCAACGAGAGCGCGACGATCTTGAAGAACAACGGCGTGACCCCGGAAGCCTTGCGCAAGGCCGTTCCGAGCGTGCGTGGCGGCGCGAAAGTGACCAGCCCGGACGCCGAAGGCAGCTACAAGGCGCTGGAGAAGTACTCCACCGACTTGACTGCGCAGGCGAAGGAAGGCAAGCTTGACCCGGTGATCGGCCGCGATCAGGAGATTCGCCGCGTCATTCAGATTCTTTCCCGCCGTACCAAGAACAACCCGGTGCTGATCGGCGAGCCTGGCGTCGGCAAGACCGCCGTCGTCGAAGGCCTTGCGGAACGTATCGTGGCGGGCGATGTGCCTACGACCTTGCAGAACAAGAAGCTCATCAGCCTTGACTTGGGCTCGATGGTGGCCGGTTCGAAGTACCGTGGCGAGTTCGAGGAACGCCTGAAGTCTGTCTTGAACGAGATCAAGAGCGCGAACGGCGAGATCATCACCTTCATCGACGAGATCCATACCATCGTCGGCGCGGGTGCGGCCGAAGGTTCCATGGACGCGGGCAATATGCTCAAGCCCATGCTGGCCCGTGGTGAGCTCCGTCTGATTGGTGCGACCACGCTGGACGAATACCGCGAGAACATCGAGAAGGACCCGGCGCTGGAGCGTCGTTTCCAGCAGGTCTTCGTCGGCGAGCCGAGCGTTGAGGACACCATCGCGATCTTGCGTGGCCTGAAGCAGCGTTACGAGGCACATCACAAGGTGACCATCGGCGACGATGCGCTCGTGGCTGCAGCGACGCTTTCGAACCGGTACATTTCCGGTCGTCAGCTGCCCGACAAGGCCATCGATTTGGTTGACGAGGCGGCTGCGCATCTGCGCATGGAGTTGGATTCGCAGCCCGAGGAAATCGATGAGCTGCAACGTCGCGAGACCCGTCTCGAGATGGAGGAGATGCAGCTCAAGAAAGCTGAGGATCCTGCCAGCAAGGACCGCCTGAAGAAGCTGCAAAGCGACTTGGCGGACACCCGCGAAAAGCTTTCGGGCCTGAAGGCTCGTTGGGATCAGGAAAAGGCCGGCCACAACAAGGTCGGCGACCTGCGCGCCCAACTTGATGCCAAGAAGGTGCAGGCCGACAAGTACACCCGCGAGGGCGATTTGGAGGAGGCCAGCAAAATCCTTTACCGCGATATTCCGGCGATTCGCAAGCAGCTCGATTTGGCTGAACAGGCCGCGGACGAGGAAAACGCAAAAGGCGAGGAAACCGAGCCGATGGTCCCCGACCATGTGGATGCCGATTCGGTGGCGGGCATCGTCTCCGAATGGACCGGCATCCCCGTCGGCCGCCTGATGCAAGGTGAGAACGAGAAGCTCCTCAATATGGAAAGTTACTTGGGCAAGCGCGTCATCGGCCAGAAGGAAGCCATCCAGGCGGTTTCGGACGCTGTGCGGCGCTCGCGTGCCGGCATCTCCGATCCGAATCGTCCTACTGGTTCCTTCCTCTTCCTGGGGCCGACAGGCGTGGGCAAGACGGAGCTCGCCAAGGCGTTGGCGGACTTCCTCTTCGACGACGAGAAGGCCATGGTGCGTATCGATATGAGCGAGTACATGGAAAAGGGTTCCGTGACCCGTCTGATCGGCGCGGCCCCAGGCTACGTCGGCTACGAAGAGGGTGGCCAGCTGACCGAGGCCGTGCGGCGTCGTCCTTACTCCGTCGTGCTGTTCGACGAGGTGGAGAAGGCGAATCCCGAGATCTTCGACATCCTTCTGCAGGTGCTTGACGACGGTCGTCTGACCGATGGCCAGGGCCGGACCGTGGACTTCAAGAACACGATCCTCATCATGACTTCGAACCTCGGTTCGCAGTTCCTGGTGCAGCCTGATTTGGACGCGGAGGCCAAGAAGAAGGCCGTGATGGACGCTGTCCACGCGCACTTCAAGCCGGAATTCCTCAACCGTCTCGACGAGCTGGTGATCTTCCATCCGCTCACCCGTGAGGAGCTGGGCGAGATCGTGGACATCCAGGTCAAGCAGGTTGCGTCTCGCCTGACCGACCGTCGCATCACGCTCGACGTCACCAAGGCCGCGAAGGAATGGCTTGCCAATGCTGGTTACGACCCGGCTTACGGCGCCCGTCCGTTGCGTCGCCTGGTGCAGACCGAGGTCGGCGATCAGATGGCGAAGATGCTGCTTGCCGGCAAGGTTCACGACGGCGACACCGTTCTGGTTGACCAGACCGGCGGCGATCACCTCGAGCTGAGCACGATGCCGGAAGATCCGCTGAACGAGGATCGCGAAGATAAGTGATCTGACGGTATGAATCCGGCTGCGGAACGCAGATAATCACACGTTTCGCAGCCGATTCATTGAGAATCGATAGATAATTATCGTTCCACAAAAGAGCCGAGTTGTCGCAGCAATGCGATGGCTTGGCTTTTCGTTGTTTTTAGAGCAGTTGGTGATTGGTGGCAGCTGACATTTCAATTCGGTCCAATTTTCTAAAAACGGCGAAAGACTTTGCCGACAATAATGACGATAATGACAATAATAAAGTCATTATTGATTGGGCTAATTGTTATCCCGTTGCGCTTTTCTGCGTCCGTTGATAATAAGGACGAGCGCCAGAATCGCGAGGATGAAGCCGGCGATCACCAGCACGCCGACCCCGCCGAAGAGCGCGTATGTCAGGCGCGGCTGAGGCCCAAACGCCACCAAAAGCGCGAACGCCCAGACCGCGATGATGATGACGGTGATCACGAAAATGCGTGTGAAATGGGCAAGCTTATTGACGGCGCTGATCAGCGTCGTAAAGGCCCGGTCGGCGATGGCGTGGGCGGTGGCACTGGCGTTTGCGCCGATGTTGGTTGTGGCTTGAGAAGTTGACGAGCTTTTATTCGCAGGGTTCTTCGTTTTACCAACGGAACTCTGCGAATCTGTTGCGGTAGTTTGTGCCGCTACTACGGAACCTTGCGATTTCTCGACATCGCGGAGGATCAGAAGTTCGACCAGCTCGATGGCCAATGCCAGAGCAATGATGAGGTTGACCCCGCCGAAATAAGCGTGTCGCGAGCCTTCCGGGAACTGGCCGCGGGCTATGCAAATCGCAAGGCTGTAGATAAAAGCGCCTGTGGCACCCAGCGAAATCAGCGAATTGACATCCGGAGTGCGGCGGCTCAGTGCGTGCCAGCCTTCGCGGTGAATCGGAGCCCCGCACAGAAACATCGTCGGTGTGGTCAAAATGGCCTGCACCCAAGGGTTGACCAACCACGACGGCACGAACGATGTGCTAAAACGGCTGAGCAACGAGGGGATGAAAACGACCACAGCGAGCACGATTGCGAGAATCAGCAGCCGCGAAATACGTGAGATTTCAGTCTCAGTCTTTCCGGCTTCGCTCGTTTGGTTTTGCGAAGTCCGGTCGGGTTTTCCCGTTTCGGCTTGTACGATTTGGTTGTTTTGCTTGGTTCGTCGCGTACCATCGCTCGTGTTATCGAGTTGGTTTCCGTTCATCTGCGATGACGAACCAGTAGAGGAAGCATTGAGATTCCGCAGCCCTTCAAGCGCGGTCTCGACCGACGAATGCGTCGTCGTGGGCGAGCGGAAAAAGAGGATAATGAGCCATGTGGCCATGGCAGCGAGCACCACCGCCAAACCGCCCATGAATAAGTCGAATCCCACGGTTCCTCCTTGATTACCCTTTCATCATTCCAGTTCGTTGTTTCGATATCCACATCGACGCGCCGATTGACACGAGATGTACGCACAGTTTTGTGGGCCTGTCTTCGTCCATGGCGTCTTGTGTAATAGAACATATGTTCGAAAATCCTGTAGTGGCAATCGTGTTGGTCATTCTCGCAGCGGCGCTGGGGCTGGTGGCCGGTTTCGTGCTGGGCAAGTCCAAAGGACAGGAATCTGCGCGGAATGTCAAGAACGAAGACGTTGAAGAAGTCAAGGCACAGAACGACGAGCTCCGCCGCCAGGTCGGCGAGCTCACTACGCAGGCCGCACAATACCGCACGCAATCCGACGGCTTGAACCAGCAGCTGGCGTTTGTCAAATCCCAGTTGGCGCAGGCCCAGCAGGCCGAGCAGACGCGCGTGCAGCGGCAACAGGAACAGGAGCGTCAGGCCGCCGAACGCAAGCAGGCTGAACAGGCCAAGGCCATGGCCGAGCAGAGCAAGGTGCTTTCGGCGCTCGCGCCCGTGCAAAAGAATCTTGACGCCCTGCAGCAGAAGGTCACCCAGATCGAGGAAGGCCGCAAGCATGAGATGGGTGCTTTGGGCCAGCAGCTCAAGGGGCTGAACGACCAGCAGACCCGTTTGGACAAGGAAACCAGTTCGCTTTCCGCCGCGTTGCGTAACAACAAGGTGCGTGGTGCTTGGGGCGAGGCGCAGTTGCGCAACATCGTGGAGTCCGCAGGGCTTTTGGAGCATGTCGATTTCGATACGCAGGTGGTGGTCACCGACCCGGAAGGTCGTGTGCAACGACCGGATATGGTGGTTTATTTGCCCGGTGGCAAGACCATTCCCATCGATGCCAAGGCTCCGTATTCCGATTATCAGCGTGCCTGCGAGATTCCCGACACTGCGCCTGAAGACGAGCTCAAGCGTCGTAACGAATTGCTGCAGGCCCACGCCAAGGCGTTGCGTGAGCATGTCAAGACCTTGGGCGACAAGGCTTATTGGAATGCTTTCGAAACCACTCCGGATTTCGTCATTGCGTTCATCCCCAACGATGCCTTGCTTGAGGCGGCGTTGAAGGTCGACCCCACATTGATGGACGATGCCTTCGCCAAGAAGGTCGCGCTGACCTCGCCGGTCACGTTGTGGGCCGTCCTGAAATCGGTCGCTTTCGCTTGGCAGCAGCAGAGCCTCACCGACGATGCCAAGATGCTCTTTGACCTTTCGCGTGAACTGTATGAACGCTTCGCGGTTCTGGGGGACAAGGCCAACAAACTTGGCCACTCGATTACTCGCACGGTTTCGGCTTATAACGCCTTCGCTTCGTCATTGGAATCGCGTGTGTTGGTCACGGCGCGTAAAATGCAGAAGATTGATTCGAGCAAGGTCATCGAGCCGGTCGAGATGGTTGATTCCGACAAGACCGATGTGCATGAGCTGACCGCGCCCGAGCTGAATCTGGAATCAGAGGAGCAGGAATGAGTGAGGCAAGCGGCGAGGTTAAGGTAGAAGCCAGAAGTGCTGGCGAAAGAAAGAACAGCGAAAGCGGAAGTGGAAGCAAGAGCAGCAAAAGCAGCGAGCAGGGCAAAAACAAATTGCAGGTGCTTCTGCAATCAGCGGTCGAGAAGAAGCCTTTCAGTGAACTGTTCGATGTGAGCCTTGACCATTCTGGTGCCGAGTTGATTGGCGACGCCTTGCTTGATACGCTTGAGAAGCGTGGCTTTGCGCTTGACGCTTTCGATGCCGTAGGCGCGTTGACCGCTGCCGCCGTGCCGATGGTGACGGCAGTGACGCACGCTGCCCATGTCCGGGGCCGTGAACTTGACGGCTTCGTGATGGATTTCGTCTATCCATCGATTAAGGGTCCGTCGATTTCCGGTAAGCGTGTGGTTCTTTTGGATTCCTGGCTTTCCGAAAAGTCGTATGTGCAGACTTCGTCGTTGGTCACCCTACGTAATGGCAATGAGCTGAGCCTTGATTTCAGCGTCGTTGAGCATGAGGGTGCGCAAGTGGTCGCTATCGCCTCGCTTATTGGCGGGGTCAGTGGTGACGCTGATGCGAGCACAATCAAAGTCATCAATCCTGTCTCCGGTGAGAAATGCAATCTTCCGTTCGCGAGGGCCTTTGATGAGGATGAATTGCGTGGCAACGCTCCTTCTGCAGTGAAGAAGGCCAGCTGATATGCGTGAGCCGAATCCGATAACCGCAGCAGCGCAAGCTTCTGGCGAGCCGGTTTTCCGTGAGGTAGGCGTCGGCCCGTGGGCCGAGACCCATCCTGATGAATCCCGTCCCGATGACCCGCAATCGCCCAGTTTCGACGAACGTTACGATCCGGAACTGCTCGACAACGGCGACCGCCGCAACGTGCTCGACAAATACCGCTATTGGTCGGTGGCCGCCATCAAGGCCGACCTCGACAAACAAGGTCGTCACGGTTTCGAGGTGGCCGTGGAGAACTGGACCCACGATTTCAACATCGGTTCGATGGTGCGCACGGCCAACGCCTTTGCCGCCCGCAAGGTCCATATCGTCGGCCCGCACAAGTGGAACCGTAAGGGTGCGCTGATGACCGAGCTCTATCAGCACGTTGACCATCACCCTTCCATTGAGGATCTGGTGACAAGCTGGAAGCGGGAAATTGCTGAAGAAATCGAGCAAGCAGAATCCGACAAGGCCAAGGCAGAGTCTCAAGCGGACAAGGCCCGATACCACCGCATTGCCGAGGATGCCAGAGCCTCACGCATCATCGCGCTCGACATCATTCCGGGGGCAGTTCCCATTGAAACTTACCGTTTCCCGAACCGTTGCCTGATGTTGTTCGGTGCCGAAGGTCCTGGTCTTTCCCAAAAGGCACTGGAACTGGCCGATGATGTGGTCTACATTTCTCAGTTCGGTTCGGTGCGCTCGATCAACGCCGGTGCGGCCGCTGCAGTGGCGATGCACTGCTGGATCTCCCAGCACCTGACTCGATAAAATAGGGTATATGCACGTTCGCAGGATATATCGTTGACGCCGGTATCTATCATCTGCAATTCAAGATATGTATCAGTTTGGAATAGTCTTACAGAAACTCGATTCCTGCGTCGGTTTTTATTCTCATCGTAACTGTTGTGAGTTCTATTCGAAGCTACTTGTTGCCGATATTGCTTGAGAATCTTTTGCGTTTGGCCAGTCGTTCGATTGCTGTGCTGAGGGCAATCAGCGCTATGAGGATGCCGAAACGTCCGGCGAGCGTCTGCCATGCGGTTCCGGTCAGCGGTATCGCTGCTAATGCCGGGACCCAGCCAGCGTACAGGGTGGTTTCGGCGGTGATCGGCGTGTTGTCGAAATCGAATGCATCGCCTACACCGGCGCCGGTTGTGGCGTTGACGCTGGTGTACCAACCGGTGAAGAAATAGCCGGAGCGTGTGGGTTTTTCCGTCGGTTTTGAGGTCTTGTAGCCGCTATACACGGTGGGGTTGGAAATAGGGGAAGAGACTGTGCCTGAGTTGAGGTCGAATGAGACTGTGTGCTGTGCGACCGTATAGGGCTGGGTGATTTTTCCGCTGAAAGTAGCGGTGGCGCTTCCCAGCGTTACCGAGGTGCTGAAATCTTGCGTAACATTGCCGCCGGGAGTCGTTAATGGTCCGTTCCAAGTGGCCACGCCTGTCGTGCTATTGACGCTGGTGTTGTCCGAAGGACTCAGAGCAGAGGTCGAGGACGCGACCGGAGACCCTGCCGGATCCGATGCGTTCACCGTTTTGGCCGGTTGCATCGTAATCCCAGGGTCGGCTATCACACTTGTAAGCGTTTTGGTCTGGTTGGAAAGCGTCAGATTGCCGGCAGCGAGGTTACTGAGGCCCTTGAGCGAAGAAATGTCGGTGATGTGGTTGTACGCGAGTTTGAGCGTCTGAAGGCCGGTGAGGGTTTTCAGCGGTGTCACGTCTTCGATGGCGTTGTGTTCCGCGTCGAGTGCCATAAGTCCGCTTATCGTCGATAGCGGCGACAAGCTAGAGACAGTGTTGTTCGAGATATTCAACGACTTCAGATTCGTCAATGATCCGACGCCGGTCAGGTTGGAAACGCTGTTGCTGGAAACATCAAACGAGCGGAGTTGCGACAGCGAACTGATGCCCGATATGTCGGAGATACCGTTTCCGGAAACGTAGAGCGTTTGAAGTTGCGTCAGCGTCTCGATGTTGGCCAGACTTGTGATGCTGTCGTTATTGGCCTTGAGCGCCGTCATTTTCGTGAGGTTGGTGAGCGGGGTGGTGGTGACGCCGCCGGTACTGATACTGCTGATATTGAGCGATACCAGGTTCGTTAAAGTCTGCAAGCCGTCAAGATTGGCGATGATATGGTTGCTGACGTCCAGATCGATGATGGCCAAGGCGTCTCGCATAGTCCATACTGCAGTGGCATCTGTCGCCCCAGCCTTGGTAACGATAAGTCCCGCGAGAGTCGCATCAGGGAAACAGGTGGCTATCGTATCGACACCCAACGTGCACGAGGCGGATGTACCACTATCGGTATATCCCCACAGCGGCCAGATGGTTTTGTCGTCGGTTATCGCATCGCTCGCAGGAGTAAACGTCTCCATCTGCCCTTCGCCGTCGGTGTTGCCGTCTGTCGCTACGCCCCAGTTTTTAAAGCTGATTCCAGCATTGTATGTGCCTGGAGGACTCGGGGCAGTGACGTGTCCGTTGTGAGCTACGCTGGCGCTTGAGATTAATGACGCCGAACCGGTCCCATTGGCTCCACCTTGCTCTTTGAACTCCACGGTATGAGGTTTTCGCACCCAGACGGCATATAGTGTCAAAGCGCTTGCAGGCATAGTTGTTTGGGTAATTATCGAGCCATTGTTCTGGGCATCGGTTTGATTGTCGAACGGGTCGTGTTTAGTCAACGACCACCCGGCGAATGTGGCATCCGTGCGCGTCAACATCGACGAGTCCCAGCAGTCGCTGTCGTGTGCGGCTGTGGGTAGTGTGAGCTCTTCCCCGGGAATCTGATTGGCTTCGCAAGCGCCAAGTCCATTGGCGACTTGCGTCGGCACCGTACCAGTCCCACCGTTGGCATCATAAGTGAGGGATTCAGTTTCATAGAACGAAACATCATCTATTATCCCGCCGTCTGTCGTGCTTGGCGTATTGCTAGGGGTGACGTCTTTGATGGCGAAACGTATCGTGCTTACGCCGGCTGGCACGGTGTATTTGCCTTCGTAATCTTCCCAGAGAGATGCTGTCGGGACGCTACCGTCTGTTCCATTATCGGTGGATATAGCTGATCCCACATCTCCCGATCTATCGGTCCCTTTTCCGTTGATGCTGGTTCTACGAATGTGGTTCTGGACAGTTGTTCCGCTGGTTCCAGTTCCTACCTGTGCGGGTGTACCGATTAATATGTTGTCCACATTGTCGACATCGAAATGGTTACTGAGTTGGCGTAGATGCCACTGATAGGTTTTCCCGGGGGTTACCGAAACGTCCTGATAAGCAATGTAGCCCGGTGCAGAGCCGATGGAATCTATGTATTGGTTGAATACTGGACTATCGTATTTTGCTAAGTCCATTTCTTCGTAACCATGCGCGGTATCTGTTGAATGCCAGCCGAACTTTGATCTGTTCATTTCAGACAGGTAGTGCCAATAGCCCCCAGTGTCGTTGCCATACTTTGTACTTAGCAGATCGACTATCACCCATGACATGCCCAGCCAATCGGGGATAGTCGGGTAGTCGAAGCCGCCATTGACAATGAGATTTGGAACCGTGTAGCTTTGCGTTGATGGTTCTTCTGAATCTTCTAGTGTACTGACTTGTCGAGTTTCTGTGCCAGTTGTATCTGACTTTTCCGATGCTGCCGGTGACTGTTCAGGACTTATTTGCTGCTGTTTTCCTGAGGTTATTGTGCTGGGGGGGTACTGGAGTTATGGCTTCTTCCGGATTCTGTCGGGTCGGTGGAAGCCAGTGCAGTGCCCGATAAGGAAAGCGAAAGTCCGCAGGCTACCAAGCCGCAGACTACCCTCACCCAAGCTTTGACCTTCATTATGTCCTCCGCACCCATATCACCAATGTATGAATCCTTCTTGCTTTTACCAGTATACTAATTTGTCTGATTTATCGGTCATACACACACATAAATACCGTCGATTCCCTCAAAATATTGTTATCTGTTTTATATGACTGATTTTCGTATAGCAGTTTCCAAGCGTTACGCACGAACGAATCGGACTTTTTCTGATTGTGGATAATGGTGAATCTTATCTTCGATTTGTGTATAGGTCTGTGGATGATTTGAGCACCTATCCCTCGACACGCCTCAAATGTGGATAACCTCTATCATCCGACCACAGCACCCGTTTTAGCTTGCCTTTCTGTAGACAAAGCGCGTGTAATTGATGCATGAACGGAACATACGAAAAGCCGGTGATCGACCCGAGGACCCACCAGCGTCATCCCGATATATGTGATGACGATGTGAGACATGCGTGGCGCACGAAGTTAGATTCAAAGCTGAGACCTGACGGCTCTGAACGTTGGTCTGTGCTTGGTGTTGATGATAGGGGCAGAATTCTCGAGATGACCGCTGCTTATAATACGAGGTCTGGATGGACTATTTTCCATGCGTTGACGCCGCCTGCCAAGCGTATACTGAAACGACACGGATTTCGGAAAAGGAGGTTCTGATGGACGAGAAAGCAATTTGTGATCGTCTTGGCATTACCGAGCAGAAGCTTGATGCTTGGGTTCAGGAAGCTGAAGACGGCAGTTGGCTGGATGACGGTTATTGGAGCCCGACAGTTTCTGGAAACATGGATGAAGCCACGGCGTTGCGAATGATGGCTGAGTACGGCCCGGGCGGTGCGAAACATTTTGAAAAGCCTTCGAGCGAAGCCATCGCTGCGCAATGATGAACAACGAAGAGATTGAACGTGAATTCGGCTATACGCCTCAGCAACTTGATGATATGGCGGCTGAGTTTGAGAATGGCAATTGGCCGGAGGGTGGCTGGGCCCTGTAATCAAAATTCGTGAGCTTAATGCGAAAGAGCAAGCAGAACTGGATCGTATTATCAGAATGTATGAGCTTGAAGATTCTGCGAAAGCTGAACGGGCCGGCGACGATGACAAAATGACTTCTGAAATTCATTGCAAGAAATCATCGATGATTTTCGTCTTAGAGTGAGTAAAGATAAGTTTTATCGATTTTTATTAACGAATCCATTGGCGGATTGACTTATACGGATTGTCTTCTTTATCAACACACTTTTGATATGGGCAGAATTACTTATAAATAGATGTCATCTGAACGTCACAGACGACTCATATAGTTAAGGCTATGCCTACTTTCACAAGAGAAACAGTCGAGCATCTGGGCCATCTCGCCCAGATCGCGCTCACCGACGAGGAAGCGACCCGCATGCAAGGCGAGTTGAACGTCATCGCCGATTCCATCAACAAGGTGCAGGAAGTCGCGTCCGACGACGTCGAACCCACTGCCAACCCGGTCCCGCTTGAGGCGTACCTGCGCCCCGATGTTCCCGAAAAGCCGCTGACCCGCGAAGAGGCGCTTTCCGGCGCCCCTGCCACGGAAGACGGTATGTTCGTGGCACCGCGAATCCTTGGAGGTGACGAGTGATGGCCGAAACAAACGAACTGGTCAAATTGACCGCCGCGCAGATGGCGGAGAAGATTCGCAACAAGGAAGTCTCCAGCCGCGAGCTGGTCGACGCTGAACTCAACGTCATCGACGCCGCCGAGCCGGATTTGCACGCCTTCCTTCACGTTTCCGCCGACGAGGCTCGCGCCCAGGCCGACGAATTCGACAAGAAGAACGCCGCAGGTGAAACCGAGGATCTGCCGGAACTTGCCGGTGTGCCGATCGCCATCAAGGACATGATTGTCACCAAGGGCATCGAAACCACGGCCGCCTCGAAGATTCTCGAAGGTTGGATTCCGCCATACGACGCCACGGTTATCAAGAAGCTCAAGGCCGCTGGCATGCCGTTGCTCGGCAAGACCAACCTCGATGAGTTCGCGCAGGGTTCCTCCACGGAACATTCCGCGTATGGCCCGACCCACAATCCTTGGGACACTTCTCGCGTCCCCGGTGGCTCCGGCGGTGGCTCCGCTTCCGCGGTCGCCGCGTTCGAGGCCCCGCTTGCCCTCGGCACCGATACCGGCGGCTCGATTCGCCAGCCCGGTTCGCTGACCGGTACGGTCGGCGTCAAGCCCACCTACGGCGGTGTCTCCCGTTTCGGCGCGATTGCCATGGCGAGTTCGCTCGACCAGATCGGCCCCGTTTCCCGTAACGTGCTCGATTCCGCACTGCTGCAGGAAATCATCGGCGGTCACGACGTGCGTGATTCCACGTCCATCCCGATGGACGTGCCCCCGATTGCCAAGGCTGCCCGCGAAGGCTATAAGCGCGACCTCAAGGGCGTGCGCGTAGGTCTCGTCAAGCAACTGAGCGGTGACGGCTATCAGCCCGGCGTCGAAGCCCGCTTCAACGAAGCGGTCAAGCTTTTGCAGGATATGGGTGCCGAAGTGGTCGAGGTCGATTGCCCGCACTTCGATTATGCGCTTGCAGCGTATTACATCATCATGCCTTCCGAGGTCAGCTCCAATCTGGCCCGTTACGATGGCATGCGTTACGGCCTGCGCGTGATGCCCCCGGAAGGTGTGCCGCAGACCGCCGCCAACATGATGGCCTACACCCGTGAAGCCGGGTTCGGCGACGAGGTCAAGCGCCGTATCATCCTCGGCATCTATGCGCTTTCCGCCGGTTATTACGACGCGTGGTACGGCTCGGCGCAGAAGGTCCGCACGCTGATTATCGACGATTTCAACAAGGCGTTCGAAAAGGCCGACGTGCTGGTCGCCCCGACCTCTCCGACCACCGCGTTCAAGTTCGGCGAGAAGATGAATGACCCGCTGACCATGTACATGAGCGATGTTGCCACGATTCCGGCGAATATGGCCGGAACTCCCGCGATGAGCATTCCCGCCGGGCTTTCGGACGACGGCCTGCCAGTCGGCTTCCAGTTCATGGCCCCGCAGAAGCACGACGAGCAGATGTACAAGCCTGCGGCCGCGCTCGAAGCGGCTCTCGAGGAGCAGTGGGGCGGCCCGATCTGGCAGTCCCTCAAGACCCCGTGGCTCGGGAACGCAAAGTAATCGGACGGCAAGGAGCATAAAATCATGGCTGAAAAATTGATGAAGTATTCCGATGCCGTCAAGGAATTTGACCCGGTATTCGGTCTGGAAACCCACGTCGAGCTGTGCACGCAGACCAAGCTGTTCTGCCCGGCGCACGAAGAATTCGGCGCGGAACCGAACACGGAGCTGACCCCGGTAAGCCTCGGTCTGCCCGGCTCGCTGCCGGTGGTCAACAAGACCGCCGTCGATTTCGCGATCAAGCTGGGTCTGGCGCTGCATTGCCAGATCAACGAGTGGAGCCAGTTCGCACGTAAGAACTATTTCTATCCGGATATGCCTCGCGACTATCAGATCTCGCAGTTCGACAAGCCGACCAACGGCAATGGTTACCTCGATATCGAGCTTGACGACGGCACCCCCTTCCGCGTGCCGATCGAGCGCGCGCACATCGAGGACGACGCCGGCAAGAACACCCACGTGGGCGGTGCCGACGGCCGTATCGAAGGCGCCGACCATTCGCTGGTCGACTACAACCGCGCCGGCGTTCCGCTGATCGAGATCGTCACCAAGCCCGTCGAAGGCGGGGGCGATCGCGTTCCGGAGATTGCGGACGCCTACATGCGTGCCATCCGCGACATCGTGCGCGCCTTGGGCATTTCCCATGGCCGCATGGAGCAGGGCAATATGCGCGCCGACGTCAACATTTCGTTGCGCAAGAAGGGCGAGACCAAGCTCGGTACCCGCAGTGAGACCAAGAACGTCAACACCTTCCGCGGCATCAAGAAGACGCTGCAGTACGAGATTCGTCGTCAGGCGGCCATCTTGGACGAGGGCGGCGAGATCCTGCAGGAGACCCGTCACTGGGACGAGGCCACGCAGACCACTGCCGGCGGCCGCGTGAAGTCCGATGCGAACGATTACCGTTACTTCCCCGATCCCGACCTCGTGATGCTGCACATCACGCAGGACCACATCGACGAAATCGCCAAGACCATGCCGGAGATGCCTCGCGAGCACCGCGCCCGTCTGCAGAAGGAATGGAATCTGAGCGACCTTGAGATGCGTGACATCATCAATGCCGACGCACTTGACCTGGTCGAAGAGACCGTCAAGGACGGCGCAACCGCAGCCGGTGCCCGCAAGTGGTGGCTCGGCGAGATTTCGCGCGTGGCCAACGAGCGCAGCCTTTCGCTTGAGGAGCTGCCGATCACCCCGGCCGATGTGGCCGAGGTCGAGAAGCTCGTCGCCGACGGCAAGTTGAACGACAAACTGGCCAAGCAGACCGTCACTGGCGTGCTCGCCGGCGAAGGCACTCCTGACGAAGTGGTGAAGAAGCACGGCTATCAGGTCGTTTCCGACGACGGTGCGCTCGACAAGGCGATTGACGAGGCCCTCGCCGCCAACCCGGATGTGGCCGAAAAGCTCAAGAGTGGCAACATGAAGCCGATGGGTGCCATCATCGGTGCCGTCATGCGCGCCACCCACGGCCAGGCCGATGCCAAGGCCGTCAGCGCTCTGGTCATCAAGAAAATGAAGGGCTAAAGTCCTTATAGGAACTAAAATTTATGGGACGAATGCAGAAATGCGTTCGTCCCATTTTCTATAGAGCGCGTGTATGAAAGCATTCAGCGAATAGTCAGACGAATACAGTAACCTTAATAAAGGTTCCAAGCGTGTTGGAGGAATGAAAGCAAATGTCTGGAAACTCCGAAAACCCTACTGTTCAGGCGGATGTGCGGCAGCTGCCCAAGCGTATTACAATACCGGAGATTCGCGGCGAGATGGTGCATCTGCGCCCCGCCACCCTTGACGATATTCCCAAGCTCGATCAGCTGGAAGTCTATTTCAACGCTTCCGGTGACACCGGCAAGGACAAGCAGTCCGAGCGCGCCGTCGTTCAGGCCTGGGTCAAACGTTCGGTGGCGTGGGCCCATGGCATCGCCTCTTCCGATTCGGGGGTGGGCGACCCCGAAGCCCGCCGCACCATGGCCTGGGCCATTCTGACCGACGCCGACCATGATATTGACGGCAAGGTCGATGCCGAGGCCACCGACAATGTCATTGGCATGATTTTCCTGATCGATATCGATGGATGGGCGCGTTCCGCCCGTATCCAGGTGATGCTGGGCAAGGACTATCGCGGCCGTGGCTACTCGCGCGACGCGATGCCGCGTGTGATGACCTACGGTTTCGCCACCCCGCCGGTGGGTCTTGGCATGCACCGCATCTGGGTCGCGGTGCCGGAGAAGAGCTCGCGTACGCTTTCGGTCTATCAGTCTTTGGGCTTTATCAAGTCGGGTACCTCCCGCGATTCGTTGTGGGACGCTTCTATCGGGAAATATCAGAATTTAATAGTTCTCGATACACTCGCCGACGAGTACGATCCGATTCGCTCGCTTGACGCCTTTGGTATGCGGGTCATCGAGGGCAATCCCGGTGTCAAGGAGGCCATGGCCGCCCGCGAACATTCCATCGAGATCAAGCAGCACAAGGCCAGGAAAGACAAGCCAGACGTTGCCGGTGTCGATGCCAGCTGCGGTGAAACGGACGGAAACGATTCCGGCCGCAACGCCGGAGGACGGCACGTTGGTGGCAGGTCGCCTGAGACTGTCCAACAAAACGGCAAGGCTGATGCCGGTAGCCGATTTGCCCATGATGCAACTTCGGCTGGTGTTAAGAAGACTGAATCCAATACCATGAAGGCGAACATCAAACCGTCCGCTTCCGATGATGCGGAGCTGGCGCCTTCAAAACCTGACAAGAAAAGTGATGGCGACGACGTCGATGAAACTTCATGGCCGTATTCGGCCACGCAAAGCAAGAAATCCAAAAGGGCGTGGTGGCGCAATCTGGGTCACAGCAGCCAGAACAAGGCCGATGACGACGGCAAGAAGACGTCAAACGATAAAGCAGGGGGGAGCGTTCAGTGAGCGCTGAAGATCTCGACGATTACGAGACGAACGCCGAGCTGGCACTCTACAAGGAGTACCGGGACGTCATCAAGCTGTTTACCTACGTCGTGGAGACGGAACGCCGTTTCTACCTGGCCAACAAGGTCGATTTCAACGTGCGTTCGGCCGGCCAGGACGTGTATTTCGACGTGCAGCTTACGGACGCGTGGGTCTGGGATGTGTATCGTTCCTCGCGGTTCGTCAAGAATGTGCGGATTGTCACGTTCAAGGACGTCAATGTAGAGGAAGTGCAGAAGTCCGACATCGACATCCCTGAATCGCTGTAAGCCGGAAGGCCGGAAACAAGAATCCCTTGCCACCAGGGTGATTAAAACACCCCAATCGGCAGGGGATTCTGCTGTATGGACTTACACAGGTATGCCGTACTTCCAATAAATCAGCAGCATAACGGTTGCAAGAATGACGAATTGAAGCAGGCAGGCTTCCGCCCGGGAACGATAATCCTGTTCATCGGCATCGAAGTGCTCGGCGCCCCACCAGTTTCTTTCCGCCAGCGTGTGAGTGGGTTTGATATGTGCGACGAACCAACGCCACTGCCAGCAGATTTTGATTCTTTTGTATTCTTCTCGTGTGTCACGAAAGGCCCTGTCGTGTTCGACCGACTCCGGTGTCTGATATCGCCACTGCCACCAGCCGCGAACGGTGTTGTAGATGGTCCACGGGATGAACGGAATCATGTAAAGCAGCAGCAGGGCGTTGAGCATCGTAAGCAGGGCTCCGTCTACTCCATAGGTACGCATGAATGTCTTCTTTCGATTATCGGATCTGACGATCTGACGATTCAATGATTATTGAATGACTTTTCGGCTTGTATATAAGGTGATGTCTTCCGCCAAGGTTCCCTGCCATCGGTGTTGATGCTTTTTCCTGGACCAGCTGCTTCTCTCTTTTGCGAATTTGAAGTTGTCGTCGAGCTGCGCCTCGGCCATCTCGAATTGTGCTTGCCGGATCTCGTCGACACTATGGGCGCTGAAGCCTCGCCCGGTAAGCCATACGGATTCCTTTATCGGCGGGACCGCCTCACGAGGCAGCATGCCGATCGGGCTTTCCGTCAGTTGCAGAATCAGGCCGTTTCCGGATAAACTGACGATGCATCGTTGCATGCCGATGGCATTGCGTTTCAACGGCTCCGGAAGCTGCTCCAATTGGGCGCGTATCTTCTCTTTGCTGCTGCCGTATGGCACGAAAATCGCCTCCTCGGGGCGTTCCTTGAGTTGGCAGACCAACGAGAAGCGATTGACACCTTTGGGGAAAAAGATTCTGGTGATTTCGCGCTTGCGGGCGCGGGAAGGCGAAGATCGCCTGATGCCACGCTTGGTAAATCCGTCTGGCCTGGTGCAGATACGCGTCAGCCCGTAGGCCTCGCAGATATCCTTGGCGTCGAAAGTTATCTGAAACGCTCTTCTGAGAATGATGAGACTGATCGCCAGACAGATGACCAGAATGCCGAATGCCGCCAGATTCAGCGTTTTCAGAAAAATGTATTGTTTTCCGCGCATCCACCCCGTGTGGCTGCTGATGTAGAAGTAGGTCCCGAGCAGTATCGCGACACAGGGCACCATGGCGATGAGATAGGGAGCCGCGCGCCCCAGCGCCTCGCGGAACCGTTGCGGCTTGCCCATTGGCGGCACTTCGATTATCTGTTGGTCATCGTTGACATGCATGGTTCAGACTTCCGTTCTTTGACAAAATTCCATCCGGCGCTGTTGGTTATTTTTTGGTGTGGGGGCGTCATATCTATCATGCTGTTACCAACACGATTGCAGCTTCAGAGATTTGCGAATCATGTATTGAAGTTACGAATAATGCGCAAAATGCCGATGATTGTGAAACTCATGATTTTATTTTGGTTGTGAGGCAAGACATTGATTGTGATGCATATCACCATGATTGTGATGGTTAATAGCCCTTTATCGGCAGTATTTTTCCAGTGAACTTGCAGATGCTTCGTGTACGTTCTTGGCATTGATAATAGCCGTTTGCGCTTGCGTGTAGGCTAGTGATGATTTGAATTATGGGGCATTGGCTTCAAGGTATGGTTTTTGGGAGGCAGTTGTGGCTGAGGATGCGGGTAAGAAGTCTGTGGTGATTATCGGCGGCGGGCCTGCGGGCCTGACGGCTGCTTGGGAGCTGCTGAAGGACGGTGGCGCCGACAAGTACGATGTCACCGTTTTGGAGGCGACGCGCGAGTTCGGCGGCATTTCCCGCACCGTCAAGCACAACGGCAACCGCATGGATATCGGCGGCCATCGCTTCTTCTCCAAGGACGACCGCGTGATGGACTGGTGGAAGAACATCATGCCATTGCAGGGCGCACCTTCCTATGACGACAAGAAGCTCGGCCGTCACCACGACCTCGAGCCCGGCGGCCCGGATCCGGAGAAGACGGACGTCGTGATGCTCAAGCGCCATCGCGTCTCGCGCATCTTCTGGAACCAGCATTTTCTCGATTATCCGATTTCGCTTTCGCCGGCGCTGTTCAAGGCGCTGGGCCTCAAGCTGACGTTGAAGGCCGGGTTCAGCTATCTGTGGAGCATGATTCACAAGCTTCCTGAGGACAATCTGGAGAACTTCTATATCAACCGTTTCGGCCGCCAGCTCTATTCGATGTTCTTTGAAGGCTACACCACCAAGGTGTGGGGGCGTACCCCCTCCCAGATCTCGGCGGATTGGGGCGCGCAGCGCGTGCGCGGCCTGAATGTCATCAGCGTGCTCAAGAACGCCATCGCGAAGATGATGCCGAAGAAGCGTGACTCCAAGGATGTGGAGACCTCGCTGATCGAGGAGTTCTGGTATCCGAAGCTTGGTCCGGGTCAGCTTTGGGAGATCGTCGAAAGTCAGGTCGTCGACAATGGTGGCAAGGTTTTGACCGATGCGAACGTGGTCGAGCTGCGCCAGAAAGACGATGGCAGCATCGCCAGCGTGGTGTATGTAGACGCCGACGGCAAGCACGTCGAGCTCGCTGCGGACGATTTCATCTCGTCCATGCCGGTCAAGGATCTGGTCAATGCCATCGATCGCGCGGCCAAGGAAGACAAAACCGGCAAGGCTTCTGATTCTGCCGATTCCGCCACATCGAAGGAAATCGCCAAGACCTCCGAGGACGTGCCCGCCGATATGAAGCGCATCGCCAACGGCCTGCCGTACCGAGACTTTGTCACCGTCGGCCTTTTGGTCAAGCATTTGCGTTTGAAGAACACGACGGACATGAAGACGCTCGGCAATCCGCCGATTGTGCCGGACTGCTGGATCTATGTGCAAGACCCGGGTTATAAAGTCGGCCGCGTGCAGATCTTCAACAACTGGAGCCCGTATCTGGTCAAGGATGTCGACAACACTGTCTGGGTCGGCCTTGAGTACTTCTGCGAGGAAGGCGATGATTTCTGGAATCTGACCGATGAGGAAGCCACCGCGTTCGCCATCAAGGAACTCACTCGTATGCGTGTGATCAACGGCCCTGAAGACGTCCTTGATTCCCACCGCGAGCATGTCAAGAAGGCCTATCCCGCCTACTTCGACACCTATGACGAGATGCCACAGCTCATCGATTATCTTGATTCGTTCGGTAATTTGTATTGCGTCGGCCGCAACGGCCAGCACCGCTACAACAACCAGGACCATTCCATGGCCAGTGCGATGGAAGCCGTCGGCAACATCAAGTCCGGTCGCGCCGACAAGAAGAACGTCTGGTCGGTCAACACCGAAAAGTCTTACCACGAAGAAAAGTAGTCGGTAAGCAATCACATGATAAGGCGAATGCTCCAAAGCGAGTATTCGCCTTTTATGTTTTCGACACGCTACGACTTCGTACGTGGCGAAGGTCGTGTATCGGTTGTACGCTGAATAAAAGTTCGAAAACCACATGCTGGTATCGAATATTTCACAAGCGGTTTTACAATATGCCGCATCTTTTTCATAAAGCTTCCGGGCAATGCCGTAGGAAGTCAAGGAAAGGCAACATTATAGTGGCAACTAGCCAGAATATTGAGGACATGAAGCTGCCAGAGCTGAAAACGCTCGCCAGACAGATGGGGCTTCGTGGCACGTCAACGATGCGTAAGCCCGAGTTGCTCGCCACCCTACAAGCCGCAAGGACAGGCGGCCAGGCGCCGAGTGGAGTCACGGTCCGTGCTCCCAAAACCACGCCGAAAACAACATCGGAAAAAAGCGAAGCGAAGGATACCAAGGGGAGCAAGCCTTCTGTAGGTGCCGGTGAGTCCAAGGCAACGGCGTCCGAGGATGATGCCGCTTCCGGAGCCAAGGCCACCAAGACCTCGCATGCCGAGACTGCGGCCGATAACTCCAACAACGGTGCGTCCGATGCGACGGCAGGTCGACATGGTGCCCATTCGAAGACCAAAAACTTGCAGGTCGAAAACCCCGATGAAGGGTCTTCCGAAGTTCAGAGCGACGAAAACCGGGCGTCCCAGCCCAGTGTGTTCGATGACGAGGAGCCTCTGCATCGCAGGAGCAGGTCGTTCGTCTCCCGCCATCGCGGCGAACACGAGATGGACGAGGAAGGCGAGAGCCGCAGCCATCGCCGGAACTATCGTGCCGAGCAGCAGTCGCGCCATGACACCGAGTCCAATCAGGTCCGTGACTTGGATGATATTCTTGCCACCCTGCCGGTTCCCGACAATGGCGAGGACAATGCCAACGACGTCAAAGAAGAAGAACCGCGTCGCGAGTTCACCCGCCACAACCGGCGTAACGACCGCTACAACCGCGATGATCGCGGCAACGACCGTCGCCAGCGTCGGATGCGCGGGCGCGATCGTGGCAACAATTACGACTACAAGGATCGTAACGATCGCAACAATCGGGTGGAACGTGTCGATCGTGCTGAGCGTTACAACAACAATGACACCGTGAATGAGGATGAAGTACGCGATCGCCGCGGCTCCGATTCCAAAGAGGGCATGGTTCCCGTCGCCGGCATTGTCGACGTGCTTGATTCCTACGCATTTGTGCGCACTTCCGGCTATCTGCCGGGTCCGAACGACGTCTACGTTTCCATGGGCCAGATCCGCAAGTACGGCCTGCGCAAGGGCGATGCCGTGCAGGGTTCCATCCGCGAGCCGCGCGAAGGCGATCGCCGCAACCAGCGCCAGAAGTTCGTGCCGCTGCAATCCATCGACACCATCAACGGCATGAGCGTCGAGGACGCGGCCAACCGCCCGCAGTTTTCCAAGCTCACCCCGCTCTATCCGCAGGAACGCTTGAAGCAGGAGACCACGCCGAACAAGATCATCGGCAGGCTCATCGACCTCGTGGCGCCGATCGGCAAGGGCCAGCGCGGCCTGATCGTCTCCCCGCCGAAGGCCGGCAAGACCATCACCCTGCAGAACATCGCCAATTCCATCGCGGCCAACAACCCTGAAGTGCACCTGATGATGGTGCTCGTGGACGAACGCCCCGAGGAAGTCACCGATATGGAGCGCACTGTGCAGGGCGAGGTCATCTCCTCGACCTTCGACCGCCCGGCCTCCGACCACACCACCGTCGCCGAACTGGCTATCGAACGTGCCAAGCGCTTGGTTGAGCTTGGGCAGGACGTGGTGGTGCTGCTCGATTCCATGACTCGCCTCGCCCGTGCGTACAACATCGCTGCTCCGGCTTCCGGCCGCGTGCTTTCCGGCGGTGTCGACGCCCAGGCGCTGTACCCGCCCAAGAAGTTCTTCGGTGCGGCCCGCAACATCGAAAACGGCGGCTCGCTCACCATCATCTCCTCGGCACTGGTGGAAACCGGCTCCAAGATGGACGAGGTCATCTTCGAGGAATTCAAGGGCACCGGCAACATGGAGTTGCGCCTTTCGCGCGACCTGGCCAACAAGCGCCTCTTCCCGGCCATCGACATCAACGCCTCCGGCACCCGCCGCGAGGAGCTCATCACCCCGAGCGACGAGCTGGCGGTCATCTACCGCCTGCGTCGCCTTCTCGGCGGCCTTGAACCTGAGCAGGCCTATCAGACCATCGTGCCGCGCCTGAAGAAGACGGCGACGAACCGCGACTTCCTGCAGGCCATCGTCAAGCAGAACAACGGCAACGCCTGATTCGCGCTGAATATCAGCATTGCGCTATGAACAGCATCCGGCCTCGGTTGGATGCTGTTTGTGTATATGGCTGCTCGTGGTGTACCGAATCGGCGATCGGCGATGTGGATATGTTTTGTTTGCCGATCTGCTTCAATCTTTATGTCGTGATGATTTGTGCGTGATGATTTGTGGTGGGTTGGATCGTTGATTTGATTTATCGTCACGTGTGGTTATCGGTGGGGCTCTTGTCGTATGGTGAATACATGACTGATTTTTCCGGATCCAACGACACCGGTGAGGCCAAGGACGCCCCACAAGTTGCAGGCTGGCGTGACACCACCATCGACGACGCGCAAGAGCAGACGAACCCGCAGACCGCGCAGGCCGTCGAACGCATCAAGCAGTTGCGCCAGTCCATCGACAACGTCGATACGGCCATCGTCTCGCTGCTTGCGGAACGGTTCAAATACACCGCTGAAGTCGGCGTTCTGAAAGCGCAGGCCGGATTCGCGCCAGAGGATCGGGAACGTGAGAATCGGCAGGCCAAACGGCTTAAAGAAGTCGCCGTCAACGCTGGCCTCGATCCGAACATCGAGGAAAACTATCGCGAATTTGTGGTGACTGAAGCCAAAAAACGCCATCAACGCATTGCCGACGCTGGTGGCGACCCCGGCGTGCTCGACATTTACGCGTGAGAGGGCTTTGAAGGTTTCCGCACATCACGCTATCGGTGGACGATGGGGAGGCCGAACAAAAGCAAAATTGTAATATCGTTATGATGGTTTTATAACAGCTTAGTTGCCTGGAAACGGTTGTAGGTCGTTTGTTTTGGCGCCTTCATATAATAGACAATATGATTCTGATGGAGTGAATATACATCAAATGATGATGTTTTTTATTCTGGTTATGCTTGGGAAATGAATTTCCAAAAATGATAGAATGCGTCGTAATAGGTTTAAAAATGTTGGCAGGGAGGCT
This sequence comes from Bifidobacterium sp. ESL0745, assembly GCF_029433335.1. Classification (NCBI taxonomy): domain Bacteria; kingdom Bacillati; phylum Actinomycetota; class Actinomycetes; order Bifidobacteriales; family Bifidobacteriaceae; genus Bifidobacterium; species Bifidobacterium sp. ESL0745. The sequence continues at coordinate 1,538,119 of NZ_JAQTHX010000001.1, read as the reverse complement.
GGTATGAGCAAGAAACACGGCAAGAAGATTGTCAGCAGAAAGAGCTTTAAAATCGTCGACAACATCGATACCGCACAGAAGCGGCTCGAAGACCGAATGTCCCTGATGCAGATGGCGATGGACGAATACGACGAAATGCTGGGAGGAACGTTGGATCGCTCGGTTTCGTGGTATCTGATGTGCTCGTGGCATGGGCTTTCGACCATCCAAAGCGCGGTCCTGATCGCGCGTCTCGCCACGCTGCTTGATGCCTCGCAAACCGGCCACAAATGGACACCGTTCGTTCATGCCCATCAGGGCAAGCACGGCCTGGAAATATACGCCAGGAAAGACAAGTCGAAGCGTGAGAAGGGGCCGGCGTTCGACGTCAAGCACATTCGCATGGTCATGCGTTCGGTGATGACCAAAGACAAACTCAGGACAATCAGTGACGAACAGGTGATGCGGTTCGCCCGCACGCTGCAGGACATCGCCGCGCGTGAAGAGGAGCGTGAGGCGAAGAGCGATCGGAAGGACAGCCCGATTTCCCCCGGAGCCGTTGCGTTTGAGGATGCCAAGGAATATGCCGATCCGGACGCATTGGATGACGTCGACGATGTTGACGACGGTGGTGAAGCCGATGACATCGACGGTGAAATCGACGTCGAGGCATCGGACGGATTGGGCAATGCCGATGCCGTCGCGGAGGATGCGGCTGATTTGGCCGAGGAAACCGGTATCGATCCCGATGACGATTTCGACGACGCCATTGATACGGAAGGCGGAAGCAGGAAAGATTTTTCTCACAATGATCCGCTGGGCGATGTCCCTAGGCTCAAACGCTTGATCTGGGCACCGGTGGCATTAAACAGCCGATTAAACTGGTGCTGAAGACTCAACGTAAGAGACTCAACGTAAGAGGGGTTGCACTTTTCAATAAGTGCAACCCCTCTTGATATATGTTCTTGTCATCAGCCTTGCGGCGGGCGCTCGTTTGTCTACTTCTTCTTCGGCTTCTTGGCCGGCGGTTCGCCGAGTTCGGCGTCGCTGACGTTCACCACGATTTCGTTGTCCGGGGTTTCGGCCGAATTATCCACCGCGACGGTAAGCGGACCGGTGACCTTTCCTGCTTCGGCGATGTCGGTAAGGCTTGCCTTAACGGCCTGCTTGCCGGCTTCCGGGACATTAAGCGTGGCCTTCAAGATCGGGGTCTTCATCGAGACCTTCGCCTGCGACTTCAAACCGCGAAGCTCCGCCAACGCCTTACCTGCCCAGACGAGCATATCCGGATCGGCATCGCCGGCGGCGGCCTCGTAAGGCTCGGCCTTTGGCCAGGCGGCGGTGTGTACGGAGCCTTCGCCCGCGTGCATCCAATGCCAGACCTCTTCGGTGGCAAACGGCATGTATGGTGCGAAAAGACGCGCGAACGCCTCAAGGCCCAAGCCCAGCGTCGTGCGGGCGGACTTCACGGCGGCCTGTGACGGCGTTTTGCCGGTGGAATCGGCCGTGCCGTAGGCGCGGTTCTTCACCAGCTCGATATAGTCGTCGCAGAACTGCCAGAAGAACGTCTCGATGAGTTCCAGCGCCTTGGAATGTTCATAGGCATCCATCGAGGTGGTCGCCTCGCGGATTACGGCGGCCAAGCGCGCCATCACCGCACGGTCAAGCGGTTCGGTAACGTCGGCCGGGTTCCAAGCAGCGGTGGCGGCGGCGCCGACATGATGGTTGTCGTCCTCGCGGCCGATGGCCAGTGCGAACTTGGTGGCGTTCAAGAGCTTGATGGCCAGGCGGCGGCCGATCTTCATCTGTCCTTCGTCGTAGGTGGCGTCAAGACCAAGCTTGGCGGAGGCAGCCCAATAACGCACTGCGTCGGCGCCGTACTTCTCGATCGGCTCCTTGGGAACAACCACGTTGCCCTTCGACTTCGACATCTTCTTGTGGTCTGGGTCGAGGATCCAGCCGGAAAGCGCAGTGTGTGCCCACGGCAGGCAATGGTTCTCAAGATGTGCGCGATCCATCGTGGTGAAGAGCCAGGTGCGGATGATGTCCTGTCCTTGCGGGCGCAGATCCATCGGGAAGGTGGCCTTGAAGAGGTCCTTGCTTTCCTGATCTGGCTCCTCCCAATGCGTCACGATCTGCGGGGTCAGCGACGAGGTGGCCCAGGTGTCCATGATGTCCTTTTCGGCGGTGAAGCCGCCGGGCACGTCGCGCTGGTCCTCGCTGAATCCGTCCGGCACATCGTTGGTCGGATCGATGGGCAGCTGATCTTCACTCGGGGTGATCGGGTGATCGTAATCCGGCTCGCCGTCGGCCTTCACGGGGTACCACAGCGGGAACGGGACACCGAAGAAGCGCTGGCGCGAGATGAGCCAGTCGCCGTTCAGGCCGTTGACCCAGTTCTCATAGCGCACGCGCATGAAGTCAGGGTGGAATTGCAGTTCCTTGCCGCGCTCCAGCAGTTCGGCGCGCAGCTTCATATCGGTGCCGCCGTTCTTCAGGTACCACTGACGCGAGGTGACGATTTCGAGCGGCTTGTCGCCCTTCTCGTAGAAGTTTGTCATACGCTTGGTGGGTTTCGGCTCACCGTCGAGATCGCCGGATTCGCGTAGATGCTCGACGATGATCTTGCGGGCTGTGAAGGTGGTCTTGCCTTCAGTCTCCTCGAAGATTTGCTTGCCGCCCTCGTCTTCAATCCAGTCCGGCACGCTCATGATGATGCGGCCGTTGCGCTGAATGATCGGACGCAGCGGAAGGTTCAGGTCACGCCACCACTCGATATCGGTTTGATCGCCGAAGGTGCAGCACATCGCGATGCCGGCGCCCTTGTCCATCTCGGCGGCGGGGTGCGCCAGAATCGGCACCTTCACCTTGAAGAGCGGGGAGTAGACGTACTGGCCGAAATACTTCTTGTAGCGTTCGTCGTCAGGATTAGCGATCAACGCGCCGCAAGCGGCCAAGAGCTCCGGGCGGGTGGTCTCGATGTAGATCGGCGTGCCGTCCTCGAAGCGGAAGGCGACGCGGTGGTAGAAGCCGTCATATTCGCGGCTTTCCAGCTCGGCCTGTGCCACTGCGGTCTGGAAGGTGACGTCCCAAAGGCTTGGCGCGTCCTTCTGATAAGCCTCGCCGCGCGCAAGGTTGCGCAGGAACGCCTTCTGTGCCACGCGCTGCGGGTGCTCGCCGATGGTGTGGTAGGTCTGACGCCAATCGATGGACGTGCCCAAGGAACGCCACAGCGCCTCGAACTGCTTTTCGTCCTGCGCGGTCAGCCGCTCGCACAGCTGAACGAAGTTCTTGCGGCTGATCGGCACCTGGTCGCGGGCCTCGATCTTCTTGCCCTGGGTTCCCTCGAACGGCGGCTTGAAATCGGGATCGTATTTGAGCGACGTGTCGACGCGCACGCCGTAATAATTCTGCACGCGGCGCTCGGTGGGCAGGCCGTTGTCGTCCCAGCCCATCGGGTAGAAGACGTGCTTGCCCTTCATGCGCTCGTAGCGGGCGATGACGTCGGTGTGGGTGTAGGAGAAGACGTGGCCGACGTGCAGGCTGCCCGAAACGGTGGGCGGCGGGGTGTCGATGGAGTAGACGGCCTTGCGGTCCGGCTGGTCGTTGCCATCGCGCGGAATGTCGAAATCGTAGGTGCCGTCATTATCCCATTCGGCACGCCATTTGTCTTCCAAGCCGTCGACACCGACCCTGTCGGGAAGGGGCGAAAGGTTTGCATTGATAATGCTATTGTCCTGATCAGTCATAACGTCCAATTTTAGAAAGCAATGGTGACATAGGCGCAATATCGGTTGGCATGTGGGCGCCGGTTTAGTTACTTCGTCCTCACATCGCGCAGCGGCAGGAATTCGTCGGTCATGTTCTTGGGGTAGCCGGTGACATTGGTGTCGGCGACGACCATGCTGCTTTCGGTGTAGAACCAGGCGCTTCCGGCGTCGGCACTCACTGTTTTGGCATAGGCGCGCAGGTTGCGCTGGTAGTCAATGTCGTTGGGCGAAGCGAGTGCGTTGCGGTAATCCTGTTGCGCCTGGCTGTTCTGGTAGCCGAACCGGCCGTTGGCGAACGCGCCCAGGTCGTCAGGCCCCTGCATGGTGACGATGGCCATGCTGTAGTCGCCGTTGGCGATCCGCTGGTTCAGGGTGTTGTCATCCACGACTTGCATCACCAGATGGAAATTGGTCGGTGCGAACTGCTTGACGACCTCTTGGCCAAGCGATTCGTATTCCTGCGGCACAAGGAAAGTGTTGTCGCCGACGTACTGGCGTTTGTAGTAGTTGATATCGTTTTCGCCCTCGCTCAGATTGTGCGGGTAAAGGGCGGAAAGATCGTCGTAACCGGGTTCCAGCGGACTGATCGGGCCGTTCAAAACGGTTGCGGCGTTGGGCTGGTCGCGGGTGATGGCGGTGTTGTCGAGGATGTAGCGCACGGCCCAGCGCGTGTGTTCGTCGGAGAACAGGGCATCGGCGCTGCTGTTGAGAGCCAGCGTGACCTTGGAAGTGGTCAGACCTTTGGAAACGGTGTATTTTTTGTTGTCTTCAAAGGATTTCGGTGAATCGGTGGGACGCAGCACCGCAAGCTGGATCTCCCCGCTCTGCATGGCCTTGTTGAGCGTTTCCACGGAATCGAAATAACGCAAGGTTATCTGCGAAGTGGCGGACTGCTGCTTCCAATACAAAGGGTTGCGTGACAGGACGATGGAATTGCCGGGGTTGAAGCTGTGCACCGTGAACGGGCCGCTGCCGCCGGATTGCCTGGTGTAGTTGACGCTCGACGTCGAATCGTAGATGATGCCGGCGCGTGAGGAAAGCGCGCGCAGAAGCCTTGGGTTGGGGGCGGAAAGCGCGATCTGCACCGTTGAAACGTCGGGGTTTTTCACCGATTTCAGACCGGTAAGGTCCTCGGCGCCGGCATAGTTCTTGTTGAGGATCTGTTGCAGCGAATAGACCACGTCGGTGGAATCGAGCGCGTCGCCATTGGCGAAACGCATGTCGGAATTGAGCGTGAACGTATAGTTGAGGCCGTCTTTGGAGACGTCCCAGCTTTTGGCGATGGACGGGACGAGCTTGTTGTTCTGATCGCGGCCGACAAGGGTCTCGTAGACGTTGCCGATCAGCGCCTGATCGAGTTCCTTGCCCCTCACCGTACGGATGTCAAGTGATTGCGGGGCTTGGCTGTCGAGGCCGACGGTGACTTCCGATCCGGAATGGAGCAGGGTGGCGTTGGAAGGCAGGCGGTGATCGAAATGGGCCCAGCCAACGCCCACGAGGGCAAAAAGTAGCGCGGCAACGCCGATGAACGCCAGACCTCTCTTTGGCCCGTTCATTTGCTGCTTATGCCGTGACATGGGTCAAAAGTCTACTAGCCGGTGCTGAACGATTCCTGAAAATCATCGAAACGTATTAATAATATCAGTTTTTGATAATAGTTTGGGTGTGGGCTCTGTGATGTAGGTGTGGCTTGATGAAATCAAAAGGACATGGTTCTGACTTCCGCGCTTAGCTGGTGTGCGTGGACAAAGATGGAACATTGCGGGTTCCGACACCTCTCAGATCCCACGGAATATTGCGATTTCAGAGCGGGTGGAAGGCGGAGGGGCAGGTGTCGTTCAACAGGCACGATTCGCAGTCGGGGTTGCGCGCGGAACAGACGCTGCGGCCGAACAGGATAAGACGATGGGAAAGGTTCGACCATTCCTCAGGTTCGAAATACTGTGTGATTTCCTTCTCGACCTTGACCGGGTCCGGGTGCTTGTTGCGCCAGTCCGTGCGCCAGCGCAGACGGCCGGTCACGCGGATGACGTGCGTGTCGACGGGGAAACCGGGCACGCCGAACGCGTCGCCCAGGACGACGTTGGCGGTTTTGCGCCCGACGCCGGAAAGCGTGGTGAGTTCTTCCATCGTCTGCGGCACCACGCCGTCGAAATCACGGACGATCTGCGCAGCCAATTCGATGATGTGGGCTGATTTCGTGTGATAGAAACCAAGTGGATGAATGATGTCCTCAATGCGTTCCGGGTCGGCCACCGCCAGCGTTTCGGGCGTGCCGTAATCGCGAAAAAGCTCTGGCGTAACGCTGTTGACCCGCACATCGGTGGTCTGCGCGCTCAAGACGGTGGCGACCAGCAGGTGGAACGGCGTTTCGTAATCGAGCGTGCACATCGCGTCGGGAAACATCCGGCACAGCACGTCGTATTCGGCGTGGATACGCTCACTGCGTTGCGCTTTGGTCTCCCTGGGCATCGGCTTCCGTTCCTTGGCTATCGATATGTTTTGCTATCGAATTATTGTTGGATAACAAGGTCATTATTCTGTTCGTCACTATAGGCATAGAAATATGATATTTCTATTTATTCTGCGGAATTCAGACGTTATTTGCGTTGTCCTCGCCGTCGATTTCAGCGCTATCGGCGTCGCTTCCGTCGTCCGGAGGATCGAAGCGATAGCCGACGTTGCGTACGGTGCCGATCATGTGCTCGTATTCGCCACCGAGTTTGGCACGCAGGCGACGCACATGGACGTCGACCGTTCGCGTGCCGCCGTAGTAGTCGTAGCCCCACACTTCCTGCAACAGCTGGGCGCGGGTGAAGACGCGGTGCGGATGCTGGACCAGATACTTCAGCAGTTCGAATTCCTTGTAGGCCAAGTTGACCGGTTCGCCGTTGAGCGTCGCCGTATAGCCCTTCGTGTCCACCACCAGATCGCCGGAGCGAATCTGCCCGTCCTCACGATAATTGTCGCGTTCCACGGACGCGCGTGTGGTGGTCGGCACTGCCTGACCACGCTCGCAGACCAGCCGCAACCGTCCCTCAACCTCGGCGGGGGAAGCGTTGCTGACCATGACATCGGCCACGCCCCATTGGACGTTGATGGCGGTGAAGCCGCCTTCGGTGATGATGGGAATGATTGGAATGGAAAGCCCGGAAGCATGAATCAGATTGCATAGCGTCTTGGCGTTTGCAAGGTCATCGCGCGCGTCAAGGAAAAGAATGGTGTTCTCGGGAAGTTTCACCAGGCTCGCGGCGTCCATCGGCAGCACGCGAACGCGATAGGAAAGCAGTGCGAGACTCGGCAGCACGCTCGCGGGGTTTGGAGCCATCGTCATCAATGTCAAGTCGGTCATTGAGCCCCTTCCCTCCCAATTGTGTTCCCCGTTGGCTTTTGCAGGTGCGTCGTTTCCGGCTTCCCTACGCATAGCTCGACACCATGTGTACGACGTCATTGGGGTTTATGCGATTGATTTATATTGTACTTGTTGGTTGTGGACACTGCCCGCTACCATATTTCTTATAGAAAACCCTGTTTGTGTCGGTCGTGTTACGCCGGAGTTTCTGCGGTTTTGAGGGCTGGCGGGCAGTTAGACAGCAGGGCTTTGAATGACGGAATTTTCATGGCTAGAATGGCATGAAAAGCGAGTGATATGAGACGGAACGGAGTTACGTATGGCTGCTGCGGCGAATGGCGATGACAATGGTGCTGCTGGGGTGACGGGTTCCGCAGGTGCTTCCGTTGGTGCAAAAAACAGTGATTCTGCACAATCTGCGTCGTCTCTAAAAGCCACTGGATCCGTACGCTCGGTGAAATCTGTGGTATGGCTTGAAATCACGGTCTATGTCATTATCGCGGTGATGATTGCGGTGTCCTGCTTTGTGGATGGCCAAGTGCAGCTTACCATTGCGGAACTCATCGCGCAGATGTTGGTATTTGGCCTGATTTTCTGGCCTATGCGTGGTTCGATTGTAGATCGGTTTATCGGTATACTCGGCGGCGAGCTTATGATTTACGGCACGCAGACGGTGCTCTTGAATTTACTGCCTAGAACTGGTGTGACGCATGGTATCCATCGGGCGCAAATCGGCCGATTCGATGAGGTTTCTGTCGGAAGCTTGCTTCATGCCTGCACGCTTTGGGCGGGTGCTTTGCTGGTGGCGCTTGCCGTTTTTGTTATTTTGGGATTCCTTCACCAGATGCTGCGCCGTGAGCGGACGAATATGGTGCTCTCCCTTTCACAAAGCCTCATGATCAATGTCGCCGTGGTTGCCTCTTCCGGTTGGGTGTTCCTCCCGGTGTTGCTGCGCTATTTCTCAGGAAATCTGAAAGATACAAAGGTTTCCGATACTACGCAGATCGGTATTGTAGCGGTTGTTGTCATTGCTGCTGTCGTGCTGCTGGCGGCGCTGGCGTGTGTTTCGATGCGTTGGTGGAAGGATTACAATGCCGCACAGCAGCCAGACCGTAGCGAAGTTGTTCCGCATTGGGATGTTGATGAACGCCGTCGTTATGCATGGATTGGCATCGGTTTCGCGCCGATCATGTACGGTGGCTTTGTTGTGTTCCTTGCGCTGGTTGCGTTGCTTGTTTTCCTTGGATGATTGGTAAATCACCAGGCGATGATGCCAAGGTGTTCCAGCAGGGTTTTCAGACCGATGAGGATGAGGACGATGCCGCCGATGATCTGGGCGGTCTGCTGCCAACGCACGCCGATGATGTGGCCCAGGTAAAGGCCGGCGATGGAAAAAGCGCCGGTGATGACGCCGATGATGGTGGCCGCGACCCAGATGTTAAGCGGCATGAACTGGAAACTCACACCCACTGCAAAAGCGTCGATACTGCAGGCGACGGCGAGCGGGGCCATGTGGCGCCAGTCGAATTGCGCGGTTTCCTTGGCGTCTTCTTCGGGTTCGCCAAACGCCTCGCGGATCATGTTGCCGCCGATGAGCGCAAGCAGACCGAAGATGATCCAGTGGTCGACGGCCTCGACGTATTTGCCAAATAACGAAGCAAAGAAATAGCCCAGAATAGGGAACAGCGCCTGGAATCCACCGAACCAGAGTGCGGTTTTGACGGCGTTGACCGGCCTGACGTGTTTGGTGGCCAGCCCCTTGCCGATGGCGATGGCGAAGGCGTCCATAGAGACGGACACTGCGATAAGCAGGATTTCGACGATCATAAGCTTGCGTTTGCACTTTCGTGTTCATCCGCAGCACTATATCGGAAACGGTGACGTTGATTCGTCATCGCCGCATGTCGCACGCGGATGGGCCTCGACGGTTGCCCGCCTACGCCTTGTGTTTCGGCATTGAGAACTGCCGGCAACTCCTTACTGTTCCGGCTTTGAATTCCCGATATGAATACCGTTCGCATGCCACAATTGTTGAATCCAGTATAGTACTTGACTGGCGATAGTGAATTATTCTATCGTTTCGCGAAAATCTGCTGTAGCAAACGATGCTGGTCGAATCTCTTTTGCACTGGTTGTATTATTTTTATTATTTTAATCGTTATGATTGATGGTCGAAGCAAAACAAAACCGGAACGATGCATAGTGCATGTTCCGGTTTAGGCAGCTATCAATGCCGAATGGTTTCTAGTTAATGGTCATCATTCAGCAACCAGCCGATGTTTGAGATAAGCCGATGCTCACTTCTTGGAAGCGGCGAGGCGCTCGCGGGAAGCCTTGATCTGCTTTTCGGCTTCGGCAACGCCGGTCCAGTAATCGCCGGGCATGACTTCCTTGCCAGGCTCCAGCGCCTTGTACTGCTCGAAGAAATGCTTGATTTCGGCCTTGTGATATTCGTTGACGTCGTCGACATCCTTGATGTCGTCGAAGCGCACGTCAGCAGGCACGCACAGGACCTTGTCGTCGCCGCCCTCTTCGTCCTCCATATGGTAAAGGCCCACGGCGCGGCACTTGATGACGCAGCCAGGGAACACAGAATTCGGGATCATGACCAAGGCGTCAAGCGGATCGCCGTCCTCGCCCAGCGTGCCCTCGATGTAGCCATAGTCATCCGGATAGCCCATCGCGGTGAAGAGGGTGCGGTCGAGCACGATGCGGCCGGTTTCCTGATCCACTTCATACTTGTTCTTCGATCCGCGCGGAATCTCAACGAGGACATTGAACGTTTCAGCCATGTTTACTCCTTTTGAACGTACGTTGTTTGTACGGTTTTGTTACCGAAACCAAGTCTAGCGCAGATACTCGCCGTTGGAGGTTGGGTGACCCGCTATGGAACCTGGCGTCTATCAAAATGCCCAGCTTATCGATTACGAATGATGAGGTCAGCTCTGTGAAACCTCCTTTTCTCATGGCAATCGAAAGGTGGCGAATTGATTTTGGTTCCTTATTCGGTTGGCTTTATACCCTTTATATCATCTGTGAATCTCATGCTTCTTGTGTGTTGTTGACACTGAAAATATAAGCTGGACGCTCGGCGGGGTCGAGGGTAACCTTGTTGTTGCTCGACCAAGTGAAGCTTGCGTCGCCGAGCTCATCGTGGACGTCGAAGGTGTGGTCGCGGGGCAGACCGAGCGTTGCCGGGTCGAAGTTCACTTCCGAAGTGTGCGCGGCCTTGCAATCAAGGTTCACCACGACGATGAGAGTATCGCCGAGCGTTGGGTTTGCTGTATCGGGGCTGGCCGTATCGCTCGGGGTTTGTTCTCCTGTGCTATTAGCGCTGATAGCGCTCGCGTCGTCTCGTTCGTCTGCTGCGTCGGCTGGCATCGGCGGAATATGGCGTGCGAAGGCGACGATGTCCGGATCGCTGGTCCACAGCATCATCAGGTCGTGATAGCTGCGGCAGGCAGAGTGGGCGTTGCGAATGCGGTTGAGTTCGGTGAGCAACGTGGCGATACCATATTTATCGGCCTTGCCCCAGTCGCGCACCTTGATTTCGTACTTCTCGTTGTCGGCCTGCTCCTCGCGGCCTTCCTGCTGGCGGTTCTCCACGAGTTCATAGCCGTTGTAAATGCCCCATGAAGGCGAACCCATGGCCGCCAGCACCGCGCGGACCTTGTGCCCCTCAAGCCCGTTGTCGCGCAGGTAATCGGTGAGGATGTCGGGCGTGGTAGGCCAGAACGTGTTGCGCTGGTAGTAGGCTTCGTCGCTGTTGGTGGTTTGCAGGTATTCGGCGACCTCGTCCTTGGTGTTGCGCCAGGGGAAGTAACTGTGGGATTGGGTGAAGCCCGCGAGGCTCAACGCGCGCATGATAGCCGGGCGTGTGAAGGCTTCGGCCAGGAAGAGGATTTCCGGGTGCTTACGCTGCACCGCTTCGATGACATCCTGCCAGAAGCGGACCGGCTTGGTATGCGGGTTGTCGATGCGGAATATCGTAACACCGGCGGCAATCCAAAGATCCATGATGCGCTCGGTCTCGGCTTCGATGCCGGGCATATCGATGTTGAAATCGATGGGGTAAATGTCCTGATACTTCTTCGGCGGGTTCTCGGCGAAGGCGATGGTGCCGTCAGGCTTGTGACGGAACCAGTTCGGATGTTCCTTGACCCACGGATGGTCAGGCGAGCATTGCAGTGCGAAATCCAGCGCGATTTCCAGCCCCAGCTTGTGTGCATAGGCGCAGAACGCTCTGAAATCGTCCATAGTGCCGAGCAGTGGATCGACGGTATCGTGTCCGCCGAGTGTCGAACCGATGCCGAAGGGGGAGCCGGGGTCGGTTGGGCCTGCGACCAGTGCGTTGTTTCGTCCCTTGCGATTGGTGACGCCGATGGGGAAAATCGGTGGTAGATAGACCACGTCGAATCCTTCGGCTTTTGCACGATCAAGGCCTGCAAGTGCGGTTTTGAGCGTTCCCTGAGTGATTTCACCGGTTTCAGGATTTCGTGTCGCGCCTTCTGAGCGCGGGAAGAACTGGTACCAAGCGGTAAAGCTTGATTCGGGACGTTCGACCTTGAAGCGTTGTGGGGCGCTTTCGGTAAGTCCGTCGCGCAGCGGATTCGAATGATGTAATGCCTCGATGGCCGGGTTGTCGGCGGCGGAAAGCCTGGTTTTGTTGTCCAAAGCACCGTCGGCCAGCTGCCGGGATGCCTTGCGCAGGACGTCTTGCTGGGTGTTGCTCAGCCTGGCGTCTTCGTTCTCGGCCCAGCGTGCAAGTAGTTGAGAGCCTGAAACCAAGGCGTTTTCAGCATCGTCATCCACGTCGACCTTGATTCGGGCATCAGCCAGCCAAGAGGCATATACATCCTCCCAGCCTTCCAGTGTGACCGTCCATTCGCCGAGTCGGTTCCTGACTTCATCGAAACCCTTATCCCAAGGCTTGAGATTGCTGGGGCTGCCGGCATTGAGATCGGCTTTCCATAAGTCAAGTCCGGGATTGATGCAGGTCATCGCAACTTTTCGGCTGATTACGCCGTGCGTGTCGCGCAAAACCGCGGTGGCACCCGTGTGGCTGCGGCCTTCGATGAAGATCTGGGCCGTGACGGTGAACATTTCGCCCAATTCGACTTTGGCAGGGAACGACCCGCGTTCGCTGCAAGGCGTCATCGACAGGATGACTATCCGTCCGAACTGCCCCGGAGCGCTGACGGGAATACTCGGCGTTGCCGGTTCTCGGAATTCGTGGTTGGTTGTCTTGGTTGGCATTGTGCACCTGCCTCATCGTTGTCGATGTTGCTGAATCGTTCTGTATGGTTCATTGTAAAGGCAGGTTTGAAGGCCTTTTGGCATTTTCAAGGTTTACAGAAGAATTTGTGGATAACTATTTTATTGTAATGCATAATTGTTGATAATCATGTGGATTAATGAGGCAAAGATTGTATGAAAACGCCGAAATGTGGACAGTGAAAACAAGGTTATCCACAACACGCCGAGACTCCGATCATTCGACCACACCACCAAAAATCGACGCGGAAATCTCTGCGGGTATGCAACGATGAGCAGTATCGCATAAACGGGAAGGCGGAAAAGATGGATGAAGTGATCAGATCAACACCATTGATGGTGAGCGTAGATGACGCCGAGCCAAACAATATGAATGTTTCGTCGGGTTATCCGGGTCGTACTGGTCGCACCTTCAAGTGTGGTTAAGCAACTCGGTTTGCCCGATTGGCTGACCGTTTTAGAAGTTTGCCGTGCCCTCCGTTGTTGATCTTGGCGGATTCGGGCGGAGGCCACGGCTCCAATGGTTGGAAGAGGACCTTTGCAGGCTCTCTTCCTCCATCCTATCGGAAAGTGGAGGAGAAAGTAATGATGGGACATAAAGTCTTTAGGACTGGCGGCATCAGGCATCTGCTGGCCTGTTGGGCTGCCGTTTTGACAGCTGTGGCGATGCTCGTCCCCAGTGTGGCTTGGGCGGGCGGATCCGAGGATCACGACAATAACAGCCATGGTGGCGGCGGTGGGGAATTCCACCAGTATTGGGCTTATAAGGACGATATGGACGGGGCGTTCGGCGAGCCGAATCGGAAAAACGTTCTGGCGGCGATGGGGTCGGTGGGCAAGTCGAGTGATGGGTCGACGCGTGCGAACGATACGATCGACGCAGTGACATCTGGGGCGCTGTCCAAGTGCAGGTTCAATTTCGACGCGCACCATCCCGACCAAATAGGCAATGCGAAGTGCCGGTTAGCCGGCGTAGGCTTCGTGACCGGCGCAGGCGATGTCTACAACGCCTATGCTAGGGCAAATGCCGACATGTGGGCTAAAAACTGGACTTCCCTGACATCCGGGAAAACGTATAGCAACCAAGGTGCTGAATACCGAACGAATGAGTCTTTTTGGGATCAGCCTGATACTTCGGTCAATAGTCTTGCACAAGCTGCTTCGGGTTCGGCGACCGCGGGCACGTTGGGGGTTATCGTGCTTGACCAGTATGAGCCGAAGCCGGCGGAATACAGTTTGTCGGTATCGACAAGCCAACAGGCGCCATTCGGACTTGTCGTCGGAGCCGGCGATGAGGTGCGAGACCAGATACATGCAAGTCGCAACGGCTCGCCGATAATCGAGGATGTGAATGCCGATGTGACGTTGCATTATGACGGTCAGGCTGACGGATATGTTCCAGCCAACGAGTCGACGAAAACGGGTTTGATTCATAACAACGGTGATTCTTTGTCTCCGCCGTTCGTTCCTTCCGATCTTGGAATGAATCATTGGCAGGAAGGTGCGTATCGGTTCGATGTCAATGTCAGGAAGCAGGGGAAGATGTCGGCAGATGTAAATCATGTCGGTTTCAACGATCCGGCAGAGCAGTGGTTTGTGACTTCTTTGCCTCCTCCGGCTCCTACAAAGCAGATACAGGAAGGCACCAGCGTCAACGGCATGGCAAACACGACGGCGATCAAGTCCTACACCGGTCGTGGCGGCTATGAGATGCATTTTAAGGATGTCATCAGCGCGAACGGTGTCAATTACGATGTGTCCGGGATGAAGGTCATGGATCTGACGGCCGAAACCGATGTATCCAATCAGTTCGTGATGGTCTGGGATCGTGGCTTGAATATGGTGAGTGCGGATACGGTGGCGGGCATTGGGCAGCTGCCATTGGACCATGAATTCAGCTTCACGTTTCAGGTGATTGTGCATGATCCTGATACAAGCGTTGTAGCCGACATCGCTTCGGTTTCATGGAACAAGAACGGTTTTGTAGATACGCCGCTCTATCAATTCCTGACCCGTGATCCGAATCCGGACAAGACTTGGACTACTGATCCGAACGAAGCCCTTGCCACGGCTGATCCCGGGCATGCCAATAATTCCGGAGCCGACGGCAGGACCTTTGTGCCGGGTGACCGTGTCTCGAGCGTGGTCAACGGCGTGCTGCCCAAGGATCTAGTACAGGACCTCTCGCAGTATTCGCTTACCGACGATTGGACCGGCGCATCCCAATATGTCGACTTCCCAAACGAAAACACGAAGGTGTATGTCGACGGTGTGGATCGCACAGGCGATTTCATCGTCACAACTGTGGGATCGAAAACCGTTGCAAGCGCAAAGCCGTCCATTCTTGTTGGTTCCGCCCATCAGACGAATGACCGCAAGGTGAAGCTTGTGCTGGACGGTCGGTTCAAGTCTGAGGCAAGCGCCACTGAAGCGGTGTCGATGACGAACTCAGGCGGGGAAAAGTGGAATGGGCAGGATGCGGCCACCAATACGCCACCGGTATTGATGCGCAGTCCCAATCCCAACAAGGTATGGACGGCAGACCCTGCCATGTCTATGGATGCCTCAGACTCGCATCGAACCAATCGGGCTGGCAGTGATAATTGTATGTTCGTTCCAGGTGAGCGGATCTCCACCGTTGTCAACGGGACTTTGCCGAAAAACCTTGCCAAAGACCTCAGCCGGTATTCGATCACGGACGACTGGTCACAGGCAGCGAACTATCTGGATTTCCCGAATGACAACGCCAAAGTGTATGTGGATGGCGTCGAGCGCACCGGTGATTTCTTGATTTCCACCGATGGCCATGTGACCACCGCCAGTGCTCGGCCCTCAATTCTGTCCGGCAGCGGTCATCGGGCCAACGACCGCAAGGTCAAGCTGATACTGGATGGCACCTTCAACATCGCGACGGATGCACATAACCTTATCGATGGCATCAAAAACAAGGGAGCCGAGCAATGGAACGGCAAGACGGCTGCCACCAACGAGCCCACTGTACAGGTACGCAGCCCCAACCCCAACAAGGCATGGGCGACGGATCCCGCTGAGGCCATGGGCGTCGTTGACACGTATCATACGAATCAAGAAGGCAGCGACAATCGTATGTTCGTTCCGGGCGAGCAGGTCTCCACCGTGGTCAACGGGACTTTGCCGAAAAACCTTACCAAGGATTTAAGCCGGTATTCGATCGCAGACGACTGGTCGCAAGCCGCAGAATACTTGGATTTTCCGGGTGGCAGGGCCAAAGTGTATGTGGATGGCGTTGATCGCACCGGTGAATTCGTCATTTCCGCCAACGGCCATGTGACCACCGCCCGCGCCAAGCCTTCGATTCTCTCCGATAGCGCCCATCGGGCCAGCGACCGCAAGGTCAAGCTGATATTGGACGGCACATTCAACATTGCCACTGACGCGCACAATCTTATTGACAGGATCACAAACAAGGGAACCGAGCAATGGAACGGCAAGACGGCTGCCGCCAACGAGCCCATCGTCCAGGTTCGCAGTCCGAATCCCAACAAGGCGTGGGTGAAAGATACGCAGGAGGCGTTGTCCGTCAGCGACGTAAACCATACGAACGATGTGGCCGCCGATGGCAAAACATATGTGACGGGCGACGATGCAGCCGTCGTGGTCACCGGTGCGTTGCCGAAGAACCTTGCCAAGGACCTTTCGCGGTATTCGATTGCCGACGATTGGACCGGTGCCGCTCAGTATGTCGATTTTCCAAATGCGAAAGCGAGAGTCTATGTGGATGGTGTCGATCGCACATCTGATTTTTCGATTGCAACCGTCGGCCATACGACCACAGCAAACGCGAAATCCTCCATCCTCCGTGGCAGCGGAAAAAGGATCAACGATCGTAAGGTCAAACTCGTTCTTTCGGGAAGGATGTACCAGGATCTGGACGTGCACACGTCGGTCGCACTTGTCAACAAAGGGTATGAGCAGTGGAATGGGAAGTCGGCTGCGACCAACGAACCCCAAGTACACGTCTGGACTCCGAACCCCGACAAGAGTTGGGTGAAGCTTGACGATAACGGAAAATGGCGCTTGGTGATCGACCCGAACAGGACGAATGCAACCGGCGGCGATAACCTGACGTTCCTTGATGGCGACCAGATTGGTGCCGTGGTGAATGTGCCGATTGCCGACCCCTCTTCGTTGGAATATGGGGTCAACACACTCAAACTGAGTGATGACTACGGGAAGGCGGATTATCTTGTCGATCCGCAGGCGCTTTCGAATGTGCGCATGTATGTGGCGGATGCCGCGAGCGGTGCCCGATCGAGCGTCGATGCCATCAATGATGTGGCCGGGGCCGATGTCAGTTCGCATTTCGACGTCACTCAGGACGGTACGGTGATTACCGCCAGTGCGAAGAAGGATTGGCTTGCCGAGCTTTCCCGGCATACCGGTCCGGTGCAAGTGACGATGCTGGTACCGTTCAGAGTCAATTACGCCAATGGCAGGGGCGCAAAACAGGTGCGTGAGGATTTCGGCAAGCAACCTGGAGAGGAGCTTTCCTTCTCTACCGACGCGGGCGGTGCCGACCTCCTTAATGCGGCTTCGATTCAGATCAACCGACAAAAGAAGGATACGAACATGCCTAGGATTGCCGGTTACGTGCCATCGGCGAAAAAGGATGTCGTAGGTGAGGCTTCCGAAGGTGGCTCACAGGATTCTATCGACGGCAAGGTCGTTTACCCCGGGCAGAAAGTCGAATACAATCTCGACACCCAGCCGCATCTGCCCGCAGGCCTGGCTTATCAGGTGAAAACCGTCACGTTGACCGACCAATATGACCAATATCTTGAGCCCGACAAACAGACCCTTGAGCTGATAGATCTCAACAGTGGACGTATGGTTTCAAAATCGAAGTATGCAACCACGTGGGATTTGGATGCGCATCAGGTTGCGGTGAACTTCACCGATGCGGCGCTCATCGCACAATGGCGTTCCGGAGGAACACCTCGGTTGCAATTGAGGTTTGAGGGTATTGTCTCGCTTGATGCGCCCGTTGATCATCAGGTCAACAATCAGTGGGGGCTTATCCTGAACAACTCGTTTACGCCGAGCAATGAGGTGTTCAACATCCCTCCAAGTCTGCGGCCGGCCAAGCATGATTTCCAAAGCCAGGAGCAAGGCGATCCCAGCGTTTCCATTGACGGAAAGACGCTTCTGATGGGTGACACCGGCAACTACGTCATTGACTTGGATGCCACCCAGACCAGTCAGGCCTACAACGTGTGGAGGTTGGGGGTTGTCGACGACTTCGACGAGGAATATCTGAAAGTCGATCCGACCGGAATCACTGTGACTGGCGATGATGGCCGGGACCATACTGCAAAATTCAACATTCAAGTGCTCGATGGTGTGGCTTATGCGTTTGCCAAACAGGTCGATACATTCGTGACGGCTTCCGGAGAGACCCTTAAAGGTGACCCGCAGCCAAAGAACTTGAAGGATTATGCAGATTCGGACGTTCACAATCCTTTGGCCGATCCGGCCATTGATCAGGCGTTGCTCGGTCAGCATTATCACATCACGATTCCCTACACCGTGCAGAAGGTCGCCGACGGATATGTGGTGAAGAACAAGGCCGTTCAGGTCGAGAACGCTCTGCGTAAAGAGAGCAATGAGGTCTCCAATCCTCTGAAACCGATGAACCCGGCGAAGGATGTGGTTGTCAAGGTAGGTGGGGGAAGCGTGAATGGTTCCAGCGTGTATAAGGGCAGCGTATTTCTTTACCGCTTGGACAGCACCATTTTGCCGGCGGATCGTGCTTACCCGGATATAAAAGACTGGAGTATCGTCGACGACCTCGATCCCGCCTACGACCAATACACCGGTCAATGGGCCGTTTACGCGACGCGTGACCTCCATGCTGCAGATGGTGGAGTGATGGCGTATAAAGGAGACAGGATCGCAGGCAGCGGATTTGACGCGATTGGCAAATTCGGTGATGATCTGTTCACCTTGGTGGCTGACGATGGCAATGTTTCTCCCCGCAGTGCAGGCGAGAAAGGGGATTTTAAATCCGATTCAAGCAGTCCCGGCGATTCCGGCAATGCGGGCAAACAGATGAAAATAACCGTTGCGGCGACTGAGCTCTATCGACGGCTTGTTTCCGCAGATACCGTGCATGAGCAGGGTTGGCAGATCTATATACAGGTCAAACGAGTTAAATCCACAGAGCGTCATGAGAACAAGTTCATCGAGACGCTCAATGGACATGCTTACGAATCGAATGTTGCCTGGACCTGCACGCCTGAGCTTGTTCCCGCGCTCTATATCGAGAAGTGGGACAAGCCTAGCGGTTGGGCAAAAGGTGACCGTGATCATCCCGAAGAAGCACTGGATATCGTGGGGGATACGGAAATCGTATTCACAATCACCAACACCAGTGATGAGAAAGACGGGCACGGTGCGCAGTTCAAGGCCAGTGATCTGAAGATCGCCGACACAACCCTTGCCGGAGACGGCATTGTTACCGATTTCAAATATCCAAAGGATTGGTCGTCCCTGATACTCAAGCCCGGCGAGCATGTGGATGTGGTCGGTACGTTGAAAGATGTCACCGCCAAACACGCTGACCGTGCGAAGGTCACCGGCACTCCGCTTGTCGAAATTTCCCGAACCAGTCTGAACCCGTGGGGTGCGGACTCCGGCGATGAAGGGACAAGCGATGGCATTGAAATCAATGTTCCGGTGCTTCCCGCTCCCGATCAGCCTCTTCACGTCGACAACGGCTTTGAATCTCCTATCTTGTCTGACAGTGTTGCGATGCATGGAGCTCATGGTGAGGTCCCGAATCAGTGGAGTTCCGATGATTTTCAGAATACAAAGATTGTCAACGTGGCAGGCCGGTCTATGGCCATGATGGAGCCTGTTGATTCCAATCTTGATGACTGGAACGGTCAGCGAATCCCGCAGCCTGAGCCGGAACCAGAACCAGGTTCTGAGCCTAAACCTGAATCAGTGGCGGACGCTGTGACTGCCCCGGTCGATCCTCCGATGGTGGGCACCCCTCTTGTGGTCACCGGGGCGTCGGTCACCGCGGTGCTGCTCCTTGCCGGTGCATCTCTCTTCGGTGCCGTTATGCTGATGGCGCTGGCGCAAAACCGGTATCGCCCACGGCATCGATGATTCGGATTGTTCGCCGGCGGCTTCCGGTCTTTTAAGATTCAAAGGCCGGAAGCAAGCCTGGCGACGATGCCGAGGATATCGATGATGGCGACGATTCCGGTGGCGCAGACAATGGAGTAGATGTCTGGGAAGTCAACGACATCGTCGACGGCAAAGACGACTGCGGTATCGCGATGTCGGCGATTCAGCAATCATTCAGCTTATGTTCAAGAATATCTGCTGAAAGTCGAGGAGTTCCTTGGGTTTGGACACAGCAGCCGCCCATGATGACGCTGTTCAATGTAATCATGCACGCAGAAAGGGGCATGAAACAGCCACCGGGAATGGCCGGCCCTCTGCGGTCGCGACGATGGGATTCCACGATATGTAGTTAACGGGATTCTGTCATCGACAAGAACCGTCTCAATTCCGTGCCGATATTCGTCAGCCAGACAACAACAAACAGGAGCATCATCATGGATAAGAACATGAGCAACAATACGAATGGCAACGCAAAGAACGATCCGAATGTAAATAGCGGGGCTCGATCAGGTAGTGAGGCCGGCGTGCATGCGAAAGCCGGAACGAATGACGAAACCCGAATGAATGCCGGCACTTCCGCTGAGGCCACCCAGAATATTCATGCCAGCAATGGAGGGAATGTGAACGTGAATGCCAAGGGGAATGCAGACGCGGCCACCGAACAGAATATGAGCGCAAATCGTTACGGCGGAACGACATTCAACCAAGGCGGCGGCACCTATGACAATTCGCCTGCTTCGCAGTTCGGGGGCAATTTCGAATTTTTGCAGCATCGTCCGGCCGGCGGTGAAGATCTTGGCGTGAATGGGCAACAGGGTGAACGTAATTACTATGCCACAAACGGCGTTCCGGTGAATACAGAAGGCTTTGCCGCAAATGGTGGGCCGGCCAATGGCGGACGTTTTTCCGCCAACGGTCAGCCGGTTTCGGGTCAAGGCTTTGCTTCCACCGGTCAACCACCCACTGGCGGAGTGTTCGCCGCGAAAAACCCATTCGGTGGATTCGGGAAGAAGCCCAAAGAACATTCCGGAAAGATGTGGGGTGTGATAATCGGTATCGCTCTGGTCTGCGGTTTGGCCGGAGGCGCAATTGGTGGATTCGCAACGGCGAAATCGGTTGTGCCCTCGCAAAACCAGCAGTTGGAACGACAGATGACGGGAGGCCAGGGGCGTCGGGGCATGGGACAGATACCAGGTGCCAATGGCACTGATGGTGGATCCATGGGTGGCAGCGGCCAATCCGGTCAGAGCGGGTCCGGTTTGTCTTCGGGTTCCGGGCAATCCGACAGGTCCGGATTGTCCGGTTCGTCTGATGGGTCGAGCCAATCTGATGGGTCGAGCCAATCGAATGGATTAGGTTCCTCTGATAACTCCGGTTCGTCTGATGGCTCCGTTTCCCAAAATTCCGGTAACCGCAGACGTTCCGGTAACTCGAACGATGCCACGTCGGGTTCATCCGGAAGCAGTACTGACATCGGTTCACAGTCAATGGGTTCCGGCGCAACGGGCACGTCGAGCTTGTCCGGAGGTTCTGCGTCAGCCGGTTCCGACAGTTCCGACTCCGAGGGATCCGGCACCTCGTCGACCATCACCGACATGACGTTGCGGGAAGCCTGATGTGTGCGGGTTGTTAGCTAATAGAAGTTCACCATTTGATGATGGCCTCGGTTTAGTCCGAGGCCATCTTTTTATGTGGGCTTTTTGGGAGGGGGATATCCCTGCCAATCATTTTTTGCGCCATCGTATCTAGATAACATTCAGCAAACCTTCATGGTTTTGGTGACAGGTTTCGGGCTATGTCCCACGATTGCCTGAGGGTATATCCAAAAACGTCGTGTGTACTGTTCTTATGACCACACAACACCAGCCGCAAACGGCAACACAAAGCTCTTTCACCCCAACCAGCGCAACAGGCACAGACAAGTCGAAACGTGAGCGGTCAAACCCGCCTGCTTTCTACGATGCGCCAAGGTCATCCGATCAATCGAAAACGCCTTATGCGCCCCAGACTTTTGATGTCCATGATTCATCGAATGATTCCGATCCTTCCGGTGCGTCCAACTTGTCAAATGTCCCCGGACTTTCCGGTGCTATCGATCCGGTCGGCTTGATTGCCGAACAAGTAGGCAATCCAGTGCAAGTGGATGCCGACATCGTCATCCCCGTCTACAACGAGCATGAGGAGCTTGCCGATTCCGTGCTTACTTTGATGCAATACCTTGGC
This sequence comes from Bifidobacterium sp. ESL0745, assembly GCF_029433335.1. Taxonomy (NCBI): domain Bacteria; kingdom Bacillati; phylum Actinomycetota; class Actinomycetes; order Bifidobacteriales; family Bifidobacteriaceae; genus Bifidobacterium; species Bifidobacterium sp. ESL0745. Next base: position 1,516,348 of record NZ_JAQTHX010000001.1, on the reverse strand, counting down.
AGCCCCCGGAGCGTTCCGGCTTCCGCACAATGGCAATCGCCATATCCGCCGCAATATAGCTGGAACATCGTCATTGCGGACAACGCGAGCACCGACGATACCTGGTCCATCGCCGTCGACCTCGCGCGGCAGTATCCGCAGTTTGTGCGGGCCGTCCGCATCCCGGCAAAGGGTCGTGGCCGCGCACTCAAACTCGCATGGGGGCAGTCGCATGCCAAAGTCCGTGCGTATATGGACGTCGACCTTTCCACCGACATCCGCCTGACCGATGTGCTGGTCGGCTCGATTTTGAACGGCCATGCCGAAGTGGCGAGCGGCTGTCGCCTGCTTGACGAGTCGCAGGTCACCCGCTCGCCCAAACGCGAGTTCATCTCCCGCAGCTACAACGTCCTGCTGCGAGCGACGCTGGGTGTTACGTTCGAAGATGCCCAGTGCGGTTTCAAGGCGATCAGCGCCAAGGCCGCGGATTTCCTGCTTCCGCAAATCAAAGACAACGAGTGGTTCTTCGATACCGAGCTGTTGACGTTGGCGCAGACTTACGGCCTGCCCACTTACATATTCCCGGTGCGCTGGGTCGAGGACGCGGGCACGACGGTCAATATTCCCGATACCGTTCGCAAAGACCTTAAGGGCATCAGGCGCATGCGGCATGAACTTGCTGCTTCAGCCATCTAACCCAAGTGTATACAAGCGTATAAAGGACAAATCATGAATGAGACACCAAACCGATTCGACCGCTCAGACACGAGTGGCGACGGCGCGTTCGCCAGCATCAAATCAGCTTTCGCCGGTATCCCCGGAGGCCGCTTCGTCTCCGCCGATCCGACACACACCGTCCGCCATTGCGTCGCCCGCAAACGCAAGTGGTACGACTGGCTCGCCTTTGCCGTCATGATGGCGGCCACGGTGGCGATCATGTTCGTCAACCTGACGGCCAACGGCTTCGCCAACGAGTTCTACGCGGCCGCCGCCCAGGCGGGATCGACCAATTGGGAGGCGTTCCTTTTCGGCTCGTCGGACGCCGCGAACTCCATCACGGTCGACAAGCCGCCGGCCTCCCTGTGGCTTATGGCGCTTTCGATCAAGGCCTTCGGACTTAGCTCTTTCGCCCTGCTGCTCCCTGAAGCGATCTGCGGGGTGCTGAGCGTCTGGCTGCTCTACGCTTCGGTACGCCGGTATTGGGGCAATTGGGCCGGCATCATCGCCGGTTCGACCCTCGCGCTTACCCCGGTCGCCGCGTTGATGTTCCGTTTCGATAACCCCGACGCGTTGCTGGTCCTGCTCATGGTCGCCGCTTCGGCTTCGGTGCTTCGCGCGTTGGAATACGACCCCGACCGCAAAGGCAATCGCAAACGCACGTTGTGGCTGGCGCTCGCCGGCGTGTGCATCGGCCTCGGCTTCCTCACCAAGCAGATGCAGGTCTTCCTCGTCCTTCCGGGCTTTGCGCTCGCGATTCTGATCGCCTCGCCCACGAAATTCTGGCGACGCCTGGTCGATAGCGTTGTGGCGCTGGTGGCGATGGCGGCCAGCGCCGGTTGGTGGGTTCTGCTCACCGTCGTCGTTCCCGCTTCCGCACGCCCGTATATCGGCGGTTCGCAGAACAATTCGTTCCTCGAACTCACCTTCGGCTACAACGGTTTCGGCCGTTTGACCGGCCATGAGACGGGTTCAGTTGTCCCCGGCGGTGGCGGGAGTCGCGCCGGCAGCCACGCCGGAACCGGAAGTTTCGGCGGCAAGGTTTCCGAAACGCTTGGCAACGCCTACAACGCGATGACAGGCACGGCCGGAGGACCCGGCGGCGTTCCTGGCGCAGGTGGCGGCCGAAGCCACGGCGGTCGTGGCCAGGGCGGCGGCATGTGGGGCCAGACCGGCATCACCCGTCTGTTCGACGGCGTCTACGGCACCCAGATTTCCTGGCTTGCGCCCATCGCGTTCGCCGGCATCCTCATCGGTCTTGCCGTTTCGATTCGCGTTCGCCGCACCGATATGCGCCGCGCGGGCGTGATGGTGTGGGGCGGCTGGCTTGCCGTCACGTGGCTCACCTTCAGTTTCATGGGCGGCATCTTCCATCAGTATTACACTGTGGCGCTTGCGCCCGCGGTGGCTGTGATGGTCGCCGTGGCGGTGCAGAACCTTTGGGAACGGCGTGACACCTTGTGGGCACGAGTGCTGGCAACGGTTTTGGTGCTCGTCAACACGTTGTGGGCCGCGCAATTGCTGTCCCGTTCCTCGTGGCTGCCGTGGCTGCGCCCGACGGTGCTCGTTCTCGGCACCTTGGCGACGCTTGCGCTGCTGGTCTCCGCCATCGCGCTGCTGCCGATACGTTCGCTGCACACCCTGCGTTCCGGCAATGGCGGCAAGGTCGTGGGCAAAATCGGCTTGATCGGTATCGTCCTTGCGACGGTTGCGCTCTATGCGGGCCCGACCGCGTGGACGGGATACACGGTCGCAACCGGTCATCACGGTTCGATAGTCACCGCCGGTCCCGAGGTCTCTGGTTCAATGGGCGGTCCTGGCGGCGGCCACGGTGGCCGTGGAGGCCAAGGAGGTTTCGGCGGCGGAATGCCCGGTGGCGGCCAGCAAGGTCAAGGCCAAGGTGGTCCCGGTAGCCAAGGCCAGCAAGGTCAAGGCGGCTTTGGTGCCGGTGTGCCCGGTCAGAATGGCCAGAATGCCCAAGGCAACACCAACGGATCGAACAATGCCAACGGCGGTTCCAACCAAGCCGGAGGCCCATCTATGAACGGTTCCAACGGAAAGTCAGGAATGCCCGGTACGCCAGGTTCGACAGGCAACGGTAACGGTACGCCAGGTTCGAATAATTCCAACAATTCGAATAATTCCAATGGTACTGGCACGGCCCCGAATATGAACGGTCAAGGCGGCGCCAACGCGCAAGGCGGTCAAAGCAACGTGAATGGCCAGGCCGGTTCCACCGGCAAGTTCGCTCGCGGCCAACGTGGCGGCCGCGGCGGCGCAGGCGGTCTGCTTGGCGGCGAGGGAGCGAGCTCGGTCGGTAGCAAGCTGAAGAGTCTGTTGATGAAGGACGCCGACAAGTACACGTGGGTCGCCGCGGCCACAGGTTCGCAGACCGCGTCCGGCTACCAGCTGGCCACGCAGAAGCCGGTCATGCCGATCGGCGGTTTCAACGGCTCCGACCCAAGCCCCACGCTCGCGCAGTTCAAGCGTTACGTCGAGGAAGGCAGGATCCACTACTACATCGGCGGCAGCGAAATGGGCGGCAACCAGATGGGCGGGTCGAACGCCTCCGGTCAGATTGCCACATGGGTCAAGGCCAATTTCAAGTCCCAAACGGTTGACGATGTGACGATCTACGACCTGACCGCCTCAAAAACCATCAAGTAGGGAGGGAAACAATAATTTTACAGTAATAAGGTAATAAATAAGTAATAATAAATAGTCGGCTTGATGGTTTTCAGATTAATCAAACCGGCTATTTTGTTGCGAGGTTTATGCATTCTTTCGGTATATCTGCATCATGCGCAAGTTAAAAATTACGTTGAATGATGCTGTCGAACAATTGTGTTGAACCGATTTCGTTTCAATGAGGGAAGGCCAAGATTGATGCTCCTGCAACGAACAATCAGGTTCGCCTTCACCGTTTTCAATTTTTTGGCATCTCTTCACCTGCAGTTCAGGCCAATTGGTCGGGGCTGTCGAAACGTGCCCCGTATGGATTCGGCGCAAGCGTCATAAGCACGATCCAGAAAACAGTGGCTATGACATCGATGATTCCTGCGACATATACGGCAATAGCAATGCCGGAACCGACATGTCCGGTATTCAGAAGGAGCGTGCCGATGCTTATGCGTGTGGTAAAGGAGGCGATAACGACAGTAGCGGCACTAAAGGCAGTCAACGCCACCGGCAGCAGCATCCACCATCCCGATTTGTCGGAATCGTGGAGCCGGCGGACGCTGACGGCGAGCGCGGGGACGAATATTGCAAGTATCCAGATGACGTCGAGTAGGCTCCCGTTCCTGCCAAGAATGGTTTTATCGATGATGAGCAATGCAAGATCGACCGCCGCGATGAGCAAGTCGGCCCACCAATATTCGCTTCGGCTCGACCGTCCCGAGAATCTAAGATATTTGGAGAACAAACGTTTTATGGCTTCTAGCGGAGGGCAACGGTAATATGGCATTTGCCAGGTGGTCTTGCCGGCATTGTCGGCCGCTTCTTTTTCTTTTTGGTATTCGGCGTTCACTCGTGCGGCCCTGCGTTTGTTCGCCGGGGCGCTGAACAGCGCAAATGCTGTTTTCTTTGCTTTGCGATCCGCGATTCCTGAAGTATCGGTTTCCGGACTTTTCTCGGATGCCTGCTCGTTTCCCTTGTCCTTTTTATTCTCATGCGAGAGGCCAAAGAAGAACAAGGCGAAAAGCAGAATCAGGACGATGATTGCATACAAAACGATTTCCGCGATGAATTTGAAAATCTGGCAGATGGCGATGCCGGCGATGGACACGACGATGAATAATATCCAGAAGATTCCCATAGCTGCCTGCCCCTTTAAGCCGTTGTGCAGCCAATTGTATTCTGCGGACACGTCGTAATCGTGTGATGGCTGCTGGCCGGCAAATCGGATTCCGGAAGATTCCATTTTGTCGATATCCGGGTTATAGACCAAAACGTCTTTGTTAGAAATCAGTCAGGAGATTTCAGTGCAGCAACTGAAGACGGCTGAAATCGATCACAAGCGCGGCATTGACAAACTCCACAATCATCGCTGAGTTTTTGGTCGCAATCTACTGCGTCGTCGAAAAAACAAAACCCGAAATCGTTGAGATTCCGGGCTTTTGGTAGCGGGGTCAGGATTTGAACCTGAGACCTCTGGGTTATGAGCCCAGCGAGCTACCGAACTGCTCCACCCCGCGACGGCTGTTTAAGACAGCAATAATCTAGATTACGGGTAATGGCGCAAAAGTCAAATCTTCGGCGCGTTTTTTGCTATCAGGGCAGAAGTGCGGCCATAATGGAACCATGCCTATCAAGATTGCCAGCGGATTGCCGGCGCGCGAAATACTCGACTCCGAGAGGATCTTTGCCATCGAGAAACCGGAGGCGGAGCAACAGAAGATTCGTCCCCTCAAATTGGTCATCCTGAATCTCATGCCCAAGAAGGTCGAGACCGAAACGCAGCTGTTGCGCCTGATTTCCAAGTCCCCGCTGCAGGTCGACATCGATTTCATGAAGACCTCGACTCACGAATCCACGCATGTCAGTGCTGACCATCTCCTGAAGTTCTACGAGAATTTCGACGCGTTCAAGGACAATTACTACGACGGCCTGGTGGTCACCGGTGCGCCGGTGGAGCAGCTTGATTTTGCGCAGGTCGATTATTGGGACGAGCTGACGCAGATTCTCGATTGGGCGCAGACCCACGTTTTCTCGACGATGTACCTGTGTTGGGGTGCGATGGCCGGGCTTAATTACCGTTATGGCATCCGCAAGCAAAATTTCAAGGAAAAGCTTTTCGGCGTGTTCCCGCAATATCTGCAAGACGAATACTGCTTCATCACCAACGGTTTCGACGAGATCTCGCTGCAGCCGCATTCGCGTGTGGCCGGTATGAACGAGGACGACATCGCCGCCAACAAGGATCTGCAGGTGCTTACTTGGGGGCCGCAAACGGGTTCCGGCCTCATCGCCGCCCGCGATTTTTCCGAGGTCTTCGTGCTTGGCCATTGGGAATACGGTAAGTACACCTTGCGTAACGAATACGAGCGGGACAAGGCCAAAGGACTGACGAACGTTCCATTTCCGACGAACTATTTCCCGCACGACGACCCCACGATGGAACCGCTTTTCTCTTGGCGCGCCCACGCAAACCTGCTGTGGCGCAACTGGCTCAATTGGGTCTACGAAACCACCCCGTACGACCTCAAGAAAGTTCCAAAACTTCGCGCAGAGAAAAAATTGGGAACGGATCGCTCGATTCGCCACGAACCGGGCGCGCCGCGCGAAGATTGCTTCAAACCCCTTGAATCAGACGGATATGGCCTGATTTCTAGCAATTTGCGAGATTAAAATTTCTAGACATTGAGTAGTTCAGTGTTGGTGATTTTTATTTATAAATGCTAACTGTTCCAGCAAATGTGATGACATTTACGTTTTTCGCCAAAGTGACGTACAATCGTCTCCGGCCGTTCGGAGTTGAGGGTCATGCAGGTGCCCAGGCTCCGCATGATTCCTTTTACTGGAAGGCTTCGGAAGTGGAATTGTTGGCATCCGCATCGATTTGTGGAACGTTACGTTTCCATTTCCGCGCAATGGAATAGACTGATAAGCCTTGAGGCAATCCGGGAGGGAACATGATCAAAGCTGTTGGCGCAAATCTGCTGTTGGCGGCCGCTTCCGGCCCCAAATTGCCCGGCATCAGCGACTTCCTGCCCCCGGAACTGTTGTTCAAGGGCACGCCATTTGCCATCAATCGCATCATTCTCATTAGAATCGTCGCTACGATCGTTCTGTTGGCGATCATGTGTATCACAGCGGCGCGTGCCAAGGTCGTTCCCGGCCGTTGGCAGGGTGCTGTGGAATGGCTTCTCGATTTCATCAAAGACAACATCGTCTATCAGGTGCTTGGCAAGGTTCGCGGCGAACGTTATGTGCCGATGATCACCACCATGTTCCTGACGATTCTCGTGTTCAACCTGTGCGGCATCATCCCCGGCATGAACATGGCGGCCACGGCCACCATCGCCACGCCTCTTGTCTTCGCATTGTGGACGTGGGTGCAATATTGGATCGCCGCGACGCGCGAGCAGGGTCTGTGGAAGTACCTCAAAGGGGAGCTTTTCCCCACAGGCGTTCCCGCTCCGCTTTATATTCTCGTGGCGCCCATCCAGCTGCTGGAAATCGCAATCGTTCGTCCGTTCTCGCTTACCCTGCGACTTTTCGCCAATATGCTGGCTGGTCATTTGCTGGTGGGCACTTGCTTGGCGTTCAGCCAGTTCTACCTGATCGAGGTCTCCAACAAGCTGATGACGCTGGTCGGCGTCATGTGGCTGATCGGTGGCTTGGTGTTCGTTTGTTTCGAGATTTTCGTCGCGGCGCTTCAGGCCTATGTCTTCGCCACGCTTTCGGCGGTGTACATCAGCCAGAGCTATCCGCTCGAAGAGGATTGATCGGCTGGTATCTGGTGGCGAATCCACAAGCTCTACCGGCTTGTGAAGGCGTTCAAAATTTTATAATTGAATAATTAATAGCAATTGATAAAAATTTGTGGTTCCGGACTTCCGGGACCGCCAAAGGAAGAAATTCCCTAGGAAAGGAAATAAAATGGGTCTCATCACTCTCGCTCAGGTTGCGGGCAACATCGATATCCTCGGCTACGGCGTCGCGGTACTTGGTCCGGCACTGGGCATGGGCATTCTCGCGGGCAAGGCCTTCGAGAGCATGGCTCGTCAGCCTGAGGTCAAGGGCACCATCCAGACCTTCATGATTGTGGCGCTGGCCATGATCGAGCTGCTCGGCCTGCTCGGCTTCGTCGTCTTCATCATGGCGAAGTAGTCGTTAAGTACGCTGAAACACTGGTTTCAATCGTATAGATACGCTTGAGGAAACCGTAAGCAAGAAAGGAGAAGCCCATGCCACAAGCATCAGGTGGGATTGATCTGTTCCTTCCAGAGCCGTATGACATTGTGTGGTCATTGGTCATTCTCATAGTGATCGCGGTGGCCTTCTACAAGTTCATCCTCCCTAAGTTCCAGTCCGTGTTCGATGAACGTTCGGCCAAGATCGAGGGAAACATAGCCAAGGCCAAAAAGGCCAAGAGCGATGCGGATGCAGCCAAGAAGAAGTATGAGGATCAGCTCAACAACGCCCGTGTCGATGCCTCGAAAATCACCGACAGCGCACGCAGCGAGGCGACGAAGATCATCTCCGACGCCCACACCCGTGCAGACAAGGAAGCGGAGCAGATCACCGCGAACGCCCAGCGTTCGATCGCCTCTCAGCAACAGCAGGCGATGGTGAGCCTCAAAAGCCAGGTCGGCACTTTGGCCACGGCACTTGCCGGCAAGATTCTGGGCTCCAAGCTCCAAGATGCCGATGTACAGGACGATATGCTCGACAACATGATCGACGATCTCGACAAGAAAACGGAAGACGGGCAATGATACGGTTCCGGTTGATCCGGAGCACGTCGCCGTCAACGAATTCGAAGACAGTATTAATTAAAAGAATGGAGGTGAGCAATGCGAGGAGAAGCGTCGCTGCAGGCTGATCGTACATCGCGCGATTCCCTGGCCCCTAGATTGAGGGAGAAGGGAACGGACGCGTGGCGCATCGGCGACGAGCTGTTCGCCGTCACCGACCTGCTTGACCACAATGATCAAGTGGAGCGTTCACTCACCGACCCGTCCCGTCCGGCGACCGACAAGGTCGCGCTCATCACCGAGATTCTCGCTGGTCAGGCCGATCCTCTGACGGTCGATATCCTCACCGATCTGGTCTCCCGCACTTGGAGCAAGGTCAAGGACATCGCCAACGCCGTCGAGGATTTCGCGGTGGACGCCATGATGTATTACGCCGATGCGACCGACAGCACGCTCATGGTTTCCGTGGAGCTGGCGCAGATTCATTCCGCGTTGCTCAAGATGTCGGTTTTGGGTTCCAAGCTTTCCGACGACTTCGTGCCGGCTCAGGCTCGTCTTGACTTGCTGCACACCGCTTTTGACGGCACCAAGCTCAACAAGGTGACCATGCGGCTGGTGGAGCATGCGGCCGTGAATCCGCGTCATCGTCGTTTTCTGGAAACGCTTGAGTGGCTCATCGCCAAGTTCACCCGCCACATGGGCGAATCGATGGTCACCGTCACCACGGCCGCGCCGTTGAACAAGCCGCAGATCAAGCGTCTGACGTCGATCTACTCGGCCAAGCTCGGGCGCCCGGTGCATATCAATTCGTCTGTCGATCCAACCGTCATCGGCGGCATGCGTGTGCAGATTGGTGCGGACGTGATGGACAACACCGTCGCCGCCCAGCTTTCCCAGCTCAAGCGCAAGGTCAGCACCCAGATGTGACCGGAACGCCGGAACGAACAGACCAGGGCACCGCAAAGGTGCCTGTACAAGACTTATCAGTCAACAATTAATCAATAAGGAGTGATCATGGCAGAACTTACCATTGATCCTGCGAATGTGCGAAAGGCCCTCGACGATTTCGTCGATTCGTACAAGCCCAGCGACACTCCCACCCAAGAGGTGGGTTACGTCGCGACGGCCGGCGATGGCATCGCGCATGTAACGGGACTGCCTGGTTGCATGGCCAACGAGCTGCTGACCTTCGAGGACGGCACGCTCGGCCTGGCATTCAACCTTGATCCCCGCGAGATCGGCGTGGTTATCCTCGGCGACTTCGCAGGTGTCGAGGAAGGCCAGGAGGTGCGGCGCACTGGAGAAGTGCTTTCCGTACCGGTTGGCGACGGCTATCTCGGGCGTACGGTTGACCCTCTGGGCAAACCGATCGATGGCTTGGGTGAAATCAAGAGTGAAGGCCGAAGGATTCTTGAGGCGCAGGCCCCCGATGTGATGCATCGTCATCCCGTCGACGAGCCGCTTTCCACGGGTTTGAAGGCCATCGACGCGATGACACCAATCGGCCGTGGTCAGCGTCAGCTCATCATCGGCGATCGTCAGACCGGCAAAACGGCCATCGCGATCGATGCGATCCTGAACCAGAAGCAGAACTGGGAGAGCGGCGACCCGAAGAAGCAGGTGCGCTGCATCTACGTGGCCATCGGCCAGAAGGGCTCCACCATCGCCTCCGTGCGTCAGAGCCTTGAAGAGGCCGGCGCGATGGAATACACCACGATCGTGGCCAGCCCGGCTTCCGATTCCGCTGGTTTCAAATACATCGCCCCCTACACCGGTTCGGCCATCGGCCAGCACTGGATGTATCACGGCAAGCACGTCCTCATCGTCTTCGACGATCTGTCGAAGCAGGCCGAGGCCTACCGTTCGATTTCCCTGCTGCTGCGTCGCCCGCCGGGGCGCGAGGCCTACCCGGGAGATGTGTTCTATCTGCACTCCCGTCTGCTCGAACGCTGCGCCAAGCTCTCCGATGATCTTGGTGGCGGCTCGATGACCGGTCTGCCGATTGTGGAGACGAAGGCGAACGATGTTTCCGCCTACATCCCGACGAACGTCATTTCGATCACCGATGGCCAGATCTTCCTGCAGTCCGACCTGTTCAATGCCAACCAGCGCCCCGCTGTGGACGTCGGCATCTCCGTGTCCCGTGTCGGTGGCGCGGCTCAGAGCAAGGCGTTGAAGAAGGTTTCCGGCACCTTGAAGATCTCGCTGGCGCAGTACCGCTCGTTGCAGTCCTTCGCGATGTTCGCTTCCGACTTGGATGCGGCTTCCAAGGCACAGCTGACCCGCGGCGCCCGCCTGACCGAACTTCTGAAGCAGCCCCAGTTCTCTCCATATACGATGGAGCAGGAGGTCGTCTCCGTGTGGGCCGGCACCCATGGCAAGCTCGACGATCTGGACATCGCCGACGTGCTGCCCTTCGAACATGGCCTGTTGGATTATGTGGAGCACAATACCGACATCATGAAGACCATCCGCGAAACCGGTGACTTCACCGCCGATACCGAGAAGGCCTTGGATGCGGCCGTCGATGAATACCGTGGCAACTACGTGACCAAGGGTGGCAAGCCGTTGGTCATCAAGAAGCCGGTGGCGACCAAGCCCACGAAGATCGAGCAGGAAAAGATTGTAGCGGGGGATAAGTAACCCATGGCTTCGCAACTCGGATTGAAATCACGTATCGCCTCCACCACGTCGTTGGGCAAGATCTTCAACGCGCAGGAGATGATCGCTTCTTCGCATATCGCCAAGGCCCGTACCGTGGCGTTGAACGCGAAGCCGTATAGCGACGCGATTTTCGATGCCGTGCAGTCGCTGGCAGAACATACCGATATCGACCATCCGATCGTCAAGTCCAGGGAGCATAACCCTCGGGTCGCCGTCCTGGCCCTGACGTCGGACCGTGGCATGGCCGGCGCCTATACCTCGTCGATCATCCGCGAAACGGAATCGTTGCTCGCGCGTCTCGACAAGGTGGGTAAGGAGCCTTTGCTCTACGTTTACGGCCGTCGCGGCGTCTCCTATTATCGTTACCGCAATCGCAAGATCGCGGCGACGTGGGAAGGCAACAGCGATCAGCCGGGCGCGGCAGTGGCCAAGGAAATCTCTGATCGGTTGCTTGAGGATTATATGAAGCCGGCCGCGCAGGGCGGCGTTTCCGAGCTGTATATCATCTTCACGGAATTCGTGAACATGGTGGTACAGAAGGTGCGCGTGCTGCGTATGTTGCCGGTTGAAGTGATCAAAAAGCATGGCGACGGCAAGCCTGTCATTGAAAAACCCGAACCCGACGCCGGCGAGTCTCCCGACGATGTCAACGATGTGACCGCCTCCGCGAAGGTCGGCATCACGGCACCTTTGTATTACTTCGAGCCGAACATCCGCAAGGTGCTCGACGCGATTCTGCCGAAGTATGTGCAGGCCCGCATCCATGAGTGTCTGCTGACCGCCGCCGCCTCAGAGACGGCAAGCCGGCAGAACGCCATGCACACCGCGACAGACAACGCCAACAATCTGATCGATTCGCTTACGCGACAGCTCAACGCCTCGCGTCAGGCTTCGATCACCCAGGAACTTACTGAGATAATCAGCAGCGCAGACGCGCTGAACAAAGAGGAAGAGTAGGAACGCATATGGCAGAAAACGAGTCAACGACTCAGTCCAGCGCGACCTCCGCCAAATCGGCAGCTGACCTGAACGCCGGACGCATCACTCGCGTCCAGGGTTCGGTGATCGATGCCGAATTCCCGGCGGGGCACCTGCCCGACATCTACAATGCCCTGAAAGTCAAGATCAACAACGTGGGCGACACCGAAGGCGAGACCGTCAAGGAGATCACCCTTGAGGTCGAGCAGCAGATCGGTGATTCCACGGTGCGTGCCGTCGCATTGAAGCCTACCGATGGCCTCGTGCGAGGTGCGACGGTCACCGATACGGGCGGCCCCATCGAGGTGCCGGTCGGCGACGTGACCAAGGGGCATGTGTTCGATGTCACGGGCAATATTCTGAACAAGAAGCCCGATGAGCATATTGAGATCAAGGAGCGGTGGTCCATCCACCGCAATCCGCCGGCCTTCGACCAGCTCGAAAGCCGCACCAAGATGTTCGAGACGGGTATCAAGGTCATCGACTTGCTCACCCCGTACGTCGAGGGCGGCAAGATCGGCCTCTTCGGTGGCGCAGGCGTCGGCAAGACCGTGCTGATCCAGGAGATGATCCAGCGCGTGGCGCAGAACCACGGCGGTGTTTCCGTATTCGCCGGCGTCGGCGAGCGTACCCGTGAGGGCAACGACCTGATCGGCGAAATGGGCGACGCAGGCGTTCTGGAGAAGACCGCGCTGGTCTTCGGCCAGATGGATGAGCCCCCGGGGACGCGTCTTCGCGTGCCACTGACCGCTCTGACGATGGCCGAGTACTTCCGCGACGTCGAGAACCAGGACGTGTTGCTCTTCATCGACAACATCTTCCGCTTCACGCAGGCGGGTTCCGAGGTCTCCACGCTGCTCGGCCGTATGCCGTCCGCCGTGGGCTACCAGCCGAACCTGGCCGATGAGATGGGCTCCCTGCAGGAGCGCATCACCTCGACCCGCGGCCACTCGATCACCTCGTTGCAGGCCATTTACGTGCCCGCCGACGATTACACCGACCCGGCCCCGGCCACGACCTTCGCCCACTTGGATGCGACCACCGAGCTTTCGCGTGACATCGCTTCCCAGGGCATCTACCCGGCCGTCGACCCGCTGTCGTCCACCTCGCGAATCCTCGATCCGCGTTACGTGGGCCAGGAGCACTACGACACCGCGAACCGCGTCAAGGCGATTCTGCAGCGCAACAAGGAGCTCCAGGACATCATCGCCCTGATCGGCATCGACGAGCTCGGTGAGGAAGACAAGACCACCGTCAACCGTGCCCGCAAGATCCAGCAGTTCCTTGGCCAGAACTTCTACGTCGCGAAGAAATTCACCGGCTTGGAAGGCTCGTACGTCAAGGCCGATGAGACCGTCGAGGCCTTCAAGCGCATCTGCGACGGCGATTACGACGACGTGCCGGAGCAGGCGTTCAACGGCATCGGCGGTATCGATGACCTTGAGCGCAAGTGGCACGACATGCAGAAGGAATATGCGTGATGTCTGACTCCACGATGAAGGTGAATATCGTCTGCGCTGAACGCCCGCTTTGGGTGGGCGAGGCGAAGTCCGTCACCGTCCCCGCCAGCGAGGGCGGCATGGGCATTCTCCCCGACCACGAGCCGATGATGACCGTCATCGACAAGGGCATCGTTTCGGCCGTGGACGTCGATGGCAACCGTCACAGCTTCGAGGTAAGTGACGGCTTCGCGTCGTTCGATTCCAACTCGCTGACGGTAGCCGCGGAAACCGGCGACGACGTCAAAAAGAATCCGGCGGCAACCGACTAGTCCGGCTGGCTGCTGACATTCCTCAGTCGTTAAAAGTGGAGATGCCGATACATTCGGTGTCTCCACTTTTTTGTATGTTCTAGCTGTTCCTTTTATTATTTTTGTAGTCCGAGTATTGCCATCCGTGGAGACTTACGTCATGTACTTACGACACATGGTTATGTGCCAGACTTCTCTGTTTCGCCCAGAGGCTCAGGTAAGGTGGCAGCGTGCGAATTATTGTTGCTGACTGCTCTGCCGTATACTCCGGAAGGCTCAATGCCTCGTTGCCCGTGGCCAAGCGAGTACTCATGATCAAAGCTGATCAAAGCCTGTTGATTTTCTCCGAACTCGGTTCCTACAAACCGCTCAACTGGATGGCCGCACCCTGCACCATCAAGGAAGTTATCCCGGAAAGCAACGCCGAAGAGACCGAGGAGGAAGTTCCTGAGAAGGTGTTCCGCGTAGCTGCGCAGAAGTCGACTGACATGCTCGAAGTGACGGTGCAGCATGTCTATTCCGATGAAACCTACGATTTGGGAGAGGATCCCGGGCTCGTCAAGGATGGCGTAGAGGATCACCTCCAGTATTATCTGGCCCAGCAGATCGAACGGATCGGCAAAGGTGCGAAGCTTGTGCGCCGCGAATACCCGACGGCTGTAGGGCCGGTCGACATCATGGCCATCGACGGCAACGGCCAGCACGTCGCCATCGAGATCAAGCGTCACGGCGGCATCGACGGCGTCGAACAGCTAACCCGCTATGTAAAGCTCTTGAATAAGGACCCGCTGCTTGCTCCGGTCCGTGGCATGTTTGCCGCCCAAACCATCACTCCGCAGGCTCGCGTTCTGGCGACGGAGCGTGGTTTCGATTGCCTTATCCTCGATTACGAGGACATGAAGGGCGCCGACGACGACAGCCTTCGTCTGTTCTGATGCAAGTGAGACGCGATACAAATTTCTTATGGATGAAGTGTTAATCTCGAAGGTATTGTGCAGGGAGGATGGATGATATGAAGTGCAGTCATTGTGGATTCGATTTGAGTGATCAAGCCGTTTTCTGCCCGCAATGCGGTAGTAAGGTGGTACGTCCGAAGACCACTCCGTCTGCCCCTCCTGCCGAACCTGATCCGTCTGCTTTGACTGCGCCTCCGCTGCATTCTGGCACTCAGCAGGTTGATCCGCAGCCAGTTGCGGATCAACCTGCTGCCCAAAGGCCGCCTGAACCCGTTGCCGCACAACCAGCTCAGCCTTCCCAACCTCAGACCGGATCTAATCCTTCTCGACCGGCTCAGCCGATTCAGCAGCCGGCTTCGTCTTCTCAGCCCTACCGGCCTCAGTCTCAGTCTCGGGCTCAACCCGTTTCCCAGCCTCGCCGGCAAACCCCGCAATATGCTCAAAATTCGCAGCAGAATCGGCCATCATATCAACAGGCTCCTCAACTCGCCCAGGGTTCGGCGCAGGCACCGACGATGACCGCTATTCCGCCGATTAAGAAGAAAAACCGTTTTCTTAAGATACTTATGGATATTGTGGCCGTACTTCTGGTTTTTGCTCTTGCTTTTTGGCTGCGCGGCATACGCATAGCGCATGACAGTACGCCTGATTCGGTGGAAAAAGGTGCAGCATATGTTCAGAACAGAGGGTATAGCCCTAATAGTTCCAACGGTTTGGACGATTTGCAATCCCTAGGATTTAGGGGCTTAGAGGCCGGAAGTTGGTATGTCGGTAATAACGACAAGAAAGTATACAATTACGAGGTCGTTTGCGGCAGTGATGAATATCGTTTGTATTACGCGTCTTCAGGGAAATATCAGGGTTGGACGAAGATTCAAGGTCGCACAATAGTCCGAGATACAGAGGCGCAGTTGGTTCAGTGCGATACCGGGAACTAATTGCTGCGAATGCGCCGAGAAACCGCGCAGCCAAGGTGAGGCTAGTGAGCTTCCGATTGGCCGTATCTGTTTTGCCGGCCTCGCCGACATTCTGCGATGAATCTAAAGTTGAGTTTGACGAAGCGTCTGTGGATTAAAAGTATCTGGAGAGAACGATGTTATTGTGTACGCACTGCCGCCATTGGAATGGCGAGGATTTCCGTTTTTGCGAGCATTGTGGCGATGAACTATTGACGCGGGATGACATCTATCGCAAGGCGGAGTACATTCCTATGCAGGAAGAGACCCCGACATTTTATGTTTCCCCCACCGAGGATGATGCATTACGGAATCTTCCTGATGCGGTGGAGCAGGCGAAGCAGTATCACGATGACCACAAGGATGGGCCTATGCCGGTCATCGTTCTCGATCCAGGTGCTTATGCTGTTCAAAAAACCCTGACAATCACATTCCCGGTGCTCATTATGGGTGCGCCGGGTTGTTCGCCGGATGAGGTGGGCATCGAAGCCGATTACATCGATGACAACCAAGATATCCGCTTCGTGTCGGCTGTCAAAGGCGATGATGGTGGGGATACTGACATCGCCGGGATGTTGGGGCAGGGAAGCGATACGAAGATGCATGCCAAAGGACATGCGATATACAAGAATCTGACATTTGAAATTCAGTTTGAGGGCGCGGGCATTATTGACAGCTGTATCGTGGAAGACACGGTGCTGGTCACCGGTGGTTTTCTCTACGTCATGAATTCGAGGTTGCGTGAATCTGTGAAGTTGAGGAATATCGGTTGGTTGCGTATGTCCGGTTCCACTGCCGAAAAGGGGATTGTTGTCTGTAAGCCCGATGAAGATGAAGCACCTTGTTTCCTTGGTGTTTTCGGTCATTCTCTGGTTTCCGGCACTTCCGAGTCCTGGGGTGTGCAGGCCTCGTATTGTATGGCGGTGG